>NZ_JBFGYC010000439.1:0-3466 GCF_041587635.1 Pontibacterium sp.
CAACCAGAATCGGTAACGGCGCTTCCTTAGTTTCTGACCAGGACCATGGCTGTGCACCTTCAACGGGCTTGCTAAAGAAGGCTTTGATCGGAATCGGTAACAGATAAGCAATGTTCAATAAGGAACTCACCATCAACACCGCCACAATAATGAGTTTATCCGTTTCTAGTGCGCCTATGGCGAGATACCATTTACTCCAGGTGCCTGCCATTGGAGGCAAACCGATAATACTGATTGCACCGATAGCAAACGCTGCGAAAGTGATGGGCATTTTACGCCCCAGGCCCACCATATCACTGATGTTTTTCTTATGGCTGGCGACCATAATGGCACCGGCACAGAAGAACAGCGTGATCTTACCAACAGCATGAGTAGCGATGTGCAAGGCAGCACCGGCACTGGCGATTGATGAAGCGAGAAGCGCACCTACCACGATATAACTAAGCTGACTCACTGTAGAATAGGCTAGCCGTGCCTTCAGGTTATCCTTGGTCATGGCGATACAGGATGACAGCAATATTGTCGCCGCACCGATATACAGCATGACATCGGTTGTCGCCAAGTCTTTCAGGCCTTCTATGCCAAATATATAGATAACAATTTTCAGAATACTAAATACGCCAGCTTTTACGACAGCAACAGCATGCAACAACGCACTCACCGGAGTAGGCGCAACCATCGCAGCGGGTAACCAGCGATGAAAAGGCATAATAGCCGCCTTACCAATGCCGTAGCAGAAAAGAACCAGTAGAACACTGAGAACCACTTTATTATGTGAGTCATCAAAAATACCGCCAGCACGAAAATCCAGTGTTCCGGTTAGGGCATAAGTGCCAAGCACCGCGAATAGCAGGAATGCGATTGAAGTACTCAGAAGAATACCCAGGTAGACCCGCCCCCCTTGCTTCGCAGCATCGTTGCCCGCGTGGGTGACCAAAGGATAAGTGGAGAGGGTCAGTACTTCATAGAAAATAAACAGCGTAAGCAGGTTTCCTGAAAAGCAGATACCCATAACAGAACTGATTGCCAGAGCAAAGCAGCAGAAGAAACGTGTCTGGTTATCTTCGTTATGACCCCGCATATATCCGATGGCGTATATGCTGGTGACGATCCACAAAAAACTGGCGACAAGGGCAAAGAGTACACCTAAAGGTTCAACACTAAAGCTGATTCCAAGTCCTGGAAATATTTCGACCACATCTAAGTGGAGAGTTATTTCTTTGAAAGTGTAATCGGTAATTGCCAGAACAATACTGAACAGTATTGCTGCTGTTATCAGCGTTACAGCTTCACGCAGGTTGGGTGCTTTCCCCGTCGCGATCACAAGTAGTGCACCCAAAAAAGGAACACAAATAGATAATGTAATTAACTGTGCAGGTTCCAGTGCTTGCCAGAGATTCATGAAGAAACCTCCAGCGCATTTTTTTCTAACACGTCCCCTTCCAACACGTTGCCTTCTAACACCTTGCTTTCAAGCATATTGTTAGTTTGGAACAGCCATTCAGAGGCGCTACTGGCCGCTTCAGTTGTCAGGCTTGTATCAATGCCGAAATAGATGTTGGCAATAACAAGTACCCACATAGGAACGAGCATCAGCCAGGAGATCTCTTTGATGCTCTCTGGATCCCGTGATTCAGGTAGTTTTTGAAAGTATGCAGTTTCAAGGATTCGACCAATATAGATGATCGCAAATAGCGAACCGATCAATACCAACGCTGCTACAATCCAGTTACCCTGCTCCAGGGCTGCAGTAACTAAATACCACTTGCTGACAAAGCCAACAGTAAGCGGGACGCCAATAATACTCAGGCCAGCAATGGTAAACGCTGCCATCGTCAGAGGCATTTTTCTGCCTAACCCTGCAAAGGCTTTGATATCGACAGAGCCAACCCGATAAAACACCGCACCCACTGCCATAAACAGGGCACCCTTCATCAGCGCGTGGTTAAAGATATGGATCATACTGGCCATGAGTCCAGCCACACTGACCAGGCTAAGCCCAAGCACCAAATAACCAATCTGAGCGACACTGCTGTAGGCAAGGACAGTCTTTACGTTACTTTGTACCGTTGCCATATAGGAGCATTTGAAGATAGCTACAACGGCCAGCACCATCAGGATAAGGCCCATCCCCATATCAACAAAAACATGGTCAATGCCAAAAACAGTGAAGATAAAGCGGATCAAGACGTAGACCGCAACTTTTGTAGCGGTACTGGCCAGAAATGCTGTCACTGCTGATGGGGCATGGGTGTATGCCGGTGGCAGCCACATATGCAGTGGAAACAGTGCAAGCTTTATACTGACACCCACCATGATAAACGCGAGCCCGGTGTTAATCGTACGACTGCTGTCATAAAGGTCGATTCTGTCGGCGAGATCCAGCATGTTCAGCGTGCCGGTTTTCATATAGAGCATACCAACACCGATCAGGATAAAGGTCGCGCCTATTGTACCCATCACCAGATAACGGAATGCAGCGGTCAGACAACGCCTGTCCGCAGCCAGACTGACTAAGGTGTAGGTCGCCAGTGAAGAGATTTCCAGAAAAACAAAGAGGTTAAACGCATCACCTGTTATCAGTATGCCTGAAAGGCCTGCAAGGCATAGCAAGTGTGCCGTGTAGAAAAGCGAATGATTGGTAGCTTTTACCTCTTTTTCGATACTGTGTTTCGAATAAACCAGCACCAGTGTGGAGATGGCAGTTACTGCCAGCAGGACAAAGGCATTGGCGGCGTCTACACGTAATTCGATACCCCAGGGAGGTGCCCAGCCGCCGACGGCATAGCTGATTACACCTTCAGATAGTGCGGCTGACAGCAGCTGCCAGGACAGCAGAAATGCCAGGCCACTGACCAGAGTAGCAAAGCCCCAGGAAAGTACTGAGCGACCCAGAATAAATACAACAGGGGCTGCAATCATGGGCAGAATAATAGGAAGTGCAGCTAAATGTTGTTCAAGCATCAGATGGCATCATCCTTGTGTTCAAATTCGTTCTCTTCAACAGTGCCATAAGCTCGTTTGATTCGGACAATCAGTGCAAGACCCACCGCCGTTGTGGCAACACCGACAACAATGGCTGTAAGAATTAAGACATGGGGAAGCGGATTGGAGTATTGAGTAACCCCTTCAGCAACAATAGGTGCTGTGCCTCCGCTGACCTTACCCATGGATATATAGAGCATGAAAACAGAGGTCTGGAAAATATTCAGACCCACAATTTTCTTAACCAGATTGTTTGCAGAAATAACAATGTAAAAACCGGCCATCATCAGAAAAACGACGATCCAGTAGTTGTAATAATCGAGAATAAAGCTCACTGGATGTTTGACCTCTCTGCCTGACTGCCAAAGGCATAGAAAATATTCAGCATGACCGCAAACACGGTGATACCCACACCCAACTCAATAATGATGATCCCATAGTGCTGACCGGCGATCGGGTCTACGGCGAGTTTGTTGTAATC
>NZ_JBFGYC010000440.1:0-3450 GCF_041587635.1 Pontibacterium sp.
AACCTGAAGAGCTGCTACCAACCGCGATGAAAATGGCTCACCAGATGGCATCGAAACCACCACAAGCTCTGCGCATGACGAAACGCCTGCTGAAATCGGCACAACGCCATGAGCTAAAAGACTTCCTTGAGCTTTGCGCTGTGTTCCAGGGCATGTGTCACAACACAAATGACCATATGGAAGCGATCAACGCGTTTATCGAAAAACGCCCGGGCGATTATCAGGGCAACTGATAGCGACTGATATATCGGGCTACCCGACCTACGGGTAACCCGATCTTTGCACACTCGGTATCACATCGAACGCTTCGTTTCATTGGCAGTTTCTATCGATACCCGCACAATCGGTTCGGTTCGGTTCGGTTCGGTTCGGTTCGCCACCAGCGTTGAGCATTCGCAGCCATCCAATAGCGCATATCCAGAGTTGAGGAGCAATGCACCTACATCATCGTGCAGATGTTTCTGGTCCTTCACGCGATAAACCCAAATAACTGACAAAAAAAGCGGCCTTTCAGCCGCTTTAACCCTAGGTTTGATCGCTTTTGCGTCAGTTACATATCAGCAACTAACGCCATCAACAGGCCTTTTTCGACCCATAATGTGACTTTCACACCTTTCACCATCAGTTCCTGTGGCGTTTCGCCCTTATCGATATCAGGAATATGCCCGTAACGTTCTTCGTCGTAACCCACTTCATAGAAGGTTCTCAACTCACTGTCGGTGCCCCGATACCGGATCTGGGTGGCGGTAATACCTTTCACCGAACAATAACGCCCACCAATCATCAGGTTTTCCGGCAGATCGAACTGCGTCTCCAGCAAACTTGATCGCACGGGCGAAAAGTCCAGCTGCGTAAAGTATCGCCGGATCTCGGTCATAGACTGCGTCTCTACATCCATGGGCTTAAGCTGCAGGTGGTTACCCGCCAATTCCAACGCAATATCCCGGCTGTATTGTTGTGTCGAGTTTTGCCAAATAAATAAACTCACCACCAAGACGCAACAGGCTGCCGCGACACCCAACCATATGGGTAGCTTTGATCTCTTAACCGGCGCTTCAGCGAGTACATCCCGCTGCATGGCCAACAGCTCATCCATTTGACCAAAACTCAACTGCTCAGACTCAGCCTGCTTACGGATTGCGTCCTTCAGGGGCAGTTGCGCATGGACAGTGTCATCCTGCTTCATACCCTACTCCTGTGATCGAGATAACGAATTGCTCATCGCCTGACAGCGTTTTCGCAGTCGGTGGATGCGCGATAAAAAAGTGCCTCGCGGCATATCTAGTAAGGCACAGGCTTCATCTGTGCTGTACCCAAGCACGGCCCAGTGATACAAAATATCACGATCCTCTACACTGAGCTGCGCCCATAGTCCCTGTAGTTCATCGGAATCAATCACCACCTGTTCCAGATCAACCGGAGATATATCGTACAGGGCTAATTCTTCAAAGGATTCACTTTGCCAACGCTGTCGATAACGGTAATGGTCTATATAACGATTACGGATCAGCGTCCGCATATAGGCGACGGGACATTCTATCACCTGCGTCCCGCGCTTCACCTTGATCAGATAAGATTCAACGGCCGACTGCAGGAGATCATAGGCATCATCCCGATGCTGGCTCAGTACCATGGCATATTGATATAAGGTTTGCAGTTGGGTTTCATCGAGCATCGTGTCGCTCATGCATCAGCCCTCATCTGCATTAAACACCTGCAGGGAAGGCATCACCTTGATGCGTAACCCATCACGCCAGATAGCAACCGGCGATTCAAAAGAGATCCGTGCCGAAATATCCGCGTAGGGATGTAATTCGGCAAGCTGATGCACCCATTCACGATCCAAACTCAGCTCAGACGCCGCGTCGACCAAAATGGGCTCGCCTCCGTGTCCTACATCATCATCCGCATAATATTGAGCAGTAATCGCGTATTCGACCGCGGCTAGCGCCGCCAGCGCAGGCCAGTCAAATGCATCGGCTTTAGCCCCATGCACCTGAGCTGCCAATAACTCGGCGAACTGTTCGCCGTAGCGATTGATGTCCCACTGGCTTGCTGGAAAGTGCTGCACATAGACATTAGACAGCGCCGCAAACGGCGTTTCACCCAGCTGCGTCCGCACACACAGAAAAATATTATGCAGGGCTAAAGCATGCACGCCCATGTAGTTGTTGGTATACGCGGATACGTTCGGCTGGCCTTCCAACACAGCATCGGCAAACGCGGTTAACGATTCGCGATAGTCACTGCAGCCTGATGGTTTATCTGCTTCACTCACGCGCGCTCTGCTCCTGCGGTCTGAGCCTTGTCCTGAATGTTTTGTGCCATCTCACGCTGTTCAAGCAACACCTCAAACGACGGCAGATTGGCATCCCATTCAATCAGACAGGGAACATCGGCTCTCAGTTCACAGAAATCCACATAGGATTGCCACACAGCATCACATACAGGTGCCCCGTGCGTATCAATCAACATTCCATCCTGTTCTGTAAACCCGGCCAGATGGATCTCTCCAACCCGCTCTAACGGCAGTTCAGAGATCAAGCGCGTCATGTCTTCACCCAGATTGCACTGGTTGACGTAGGCGTTGTTCAGGTCCAACAGCAACCCGCAGTCCGCTTCTTCACACACAGCGGCCATAAACTGACCTTCGCTGAGGTGACTTTCATCGTAACTGTAATAACGCGAAAGGTTTTCGATCAGAATTTGTCGACCCAAACGATCCTGAACCTCACGTACCCGCCCAGCCAGATGCCGGACGGCCTCATCAGTAAAAGGTACAGGCATCAAGTCATGGAAATACTGGCCCGCGTGAGTAGTAAAACATGCGTGCTCAGAGACCAGCGCAGGATTAAATTCATCAACTGCGATTCTAAGGCGCTTCAGATATTCCGCATCCAGAGGTTCAACCCCGGCCAGACTCAAATTGACGCCATGAAAGCTTAACGGATACTGGTCGTTGATCTTATGGAGCAAGGCGCGGCTCAGGCCACCGCCCAGATAGTTGCAAATATGCACCTCAAACCAAGGCACATCCGGCGCATCCCTCAGCACTTCCCGCAGATGGGGTGAACGCAGACCTAAGCCTGCGCCACTACAACCTCTATCGGTCATATTGTTGCCGCCTGATTATTTAGCAGGCTTAATTTTCGCAACAACACCACCAGTAATTTTCTTACAGGTGCCTTCAGGTACGTATACCCATTCATTCTCCATGTTGTCGGCTTTAGCCTGACTTGCACAACCGTGGGAACCGTCCAGCGCACCACAATCATTCATACCCGCTTTTGCGATACCCGCACATTTTTCCCAGTTCTTAGGCGCATCAGGCACAGCATATGCGGAAGTGGCAACGGCACTCAGGCTGATGATCGTCGCGGTAATCAAAGTTTTGCTGTTCATTGTTAGGTCTCTCCTCGAAGCATTATTTTTGAAGTGGATTCAGGCCAC
>NZ_JBFGYC010000441.1:0-3441 GCF_041587635.1 Pontibacterium sp.
CTCCGCCCTCTAACCACGAATGTGATACGTCTTCAGTTATCGCAACACTGCTCAACGGTAAGTGCTCACCTCCCAGATAGACACCGGATTTAAAGACCTTCCCACTGGACTGCGGATAGGTACCGTAACTCAGGAACTGATCGGTCGCTCGACCTAAGCGTTGAAGATTAAGCTGCTCGCTTAGGTGTAAAAATGCTCGAAAGTCACTGCTATACCAAGGTTTCTGAAGGCGCCATTGCTCTAACTCTGTCACAGATGTCAGGCTAGCAATCACCTGTAAATCATCACCAAAAAGCTCCGTCTCCAGAAAACGGCGAAATCCCGCGATAATCGTCAGGAGTTTGATTCGCTCTTGTGGTTCAACAGGTTTGGTCGTACCACCCGGCTGCAAACTGAGTGTGTGTGGCCATTTTCCGGCCAGCAATCCCATCAGGTGCAGAAAATCCGCCCGCGCGGGCAACATCACACGGGTTGCATCCCCCTTCGTTGCCTTAAAGCGTTTTTCGATCCTTTCAAACCAGTCTTCATTGGCATATACCGGACGGGCAAAGTCCGGCATAAAAAACAGGTAGAAGTGGGTTAGCAGGTCCGTCATATTCTCATTGGCGAGAACTAAGTTAGTACAATGCAGGCCATTCTCCGGCATCTCTACCTGCATCAAATCCGCTAAAGCCCGCGCACACGCGACGGACTGACTCACAGAACAGATTCCACAGATCCTCGGTGTATAGACCAGCGCATCCATCGGATTATGACCCAGCATGATCTGTTCAAACCCCCGATATAACGGAGAATTCACGCGTGCACTTCGCACCTGATCTCCGTCGGTATCCAAAGTGACTTCCAGATCACCTTCGACGCGGTTAAACGGGCCTACTAAAATACGACTCATCGACGTCCTCAGACTAACCTTTGCGTTTATGTATCGTGGGTGGATAGATCAATTGTTCCGATGTAGCGTTTTCTTTTAAACGCTCAGGCGTTGCGGCTTTTGACAAGGATGCCAACGCAACAAACCATGCCTTAGGCATATCCGTAGGGAGACCGACAGGGATACCTGCAATCTTGGGGGTTTTGGTAAAACTGTGACCCGGCTCTTCAAACTCTGGCGCGGTGCAATTGATACACGCGTAACCGCCGCTGGTACAAGAGCCATGACCGTTCCAATCGCGAATATTGCAATCAGCATGCGCCTGAGTCCCCAGACAGCCCATATTTTCCATCATACAACCGCGTTCCCCCGGGGCGGTCGCGCTGGCTTTGTACTCGTAGTATTCGTTACGATTACAACCGTGATGCACAAGTTGATCGGCATACATCCGTGGGCGACCCAGGCTATCAAGGTTTGCTTCCCCGTGTTCACCCAAGGCAATACTGATCAGCGTTTCCGTAACCCAATCCGGGTGGGTCGGGCAGCCAGCGATATTAATAACCTTAAAGTGCTCTGATGAACGGTAACTCTCACCCAACAACCCGCCAGGTAGTTCTCCATCATATTGCAGACCGGTCGCATCGGTATGGTTGCTGCCTGCCGCAGTAATGCCCCCGTATGCCGCGCAAGAGCCCACCGCCAACGTATACTTCGCTTTTTCAGCGAGTTCACGCACCCAGTGGATCATCGGTTTACCCGTGCCACCTAACATATGAAAGCGGCCCGTGCCGTGCGGTCCCATCATCATGGAACCTTCAATACACAACAAATCCAGCGCCTGCTCTCCTTTGATGATCGCTTCGAGCAGCGCAATCACTTCACTGCCTGTCTGTTCACTTAACGATGGATGCCAGAGGAGTTCAATACCTGCTGCATCCAGTAACGTCATCAGGTCTGGCGATTCAGCATTCAACAACGACATGCTACAACCACCACAGCCACCGGACTGTAACCAGAGAAGATTAGGCACGATTGGACTCCTCATAACGTTCTTCGGTCAGCAGCGTTAATGATGCCAGTGCGCCACCGTCAGGGTGGTTCTGGATCACCAGCTCACCTCCGTGTTCGGAGACAATACCGTAGCTGATCGATAATCCCAGCCCAGTACCCTGCCCGACAGGTTTGGTGGTAAAGAACGGATCAAACAGACGGGATAGAAAATCATCCGGGATACCCGGCCCGCTATCATGCACCTCAAAAATCACCTTCCCATCTACGACCTGCGCACTTAACAGCAACCGTTTGGGGTCCGATGCGTCCATGGCATCCACAGCATTTTGGATCAGATTAACCACCACCTGGTGGATCTGACCAGAGTGGCCAAACGCGGTCAGATCGGCAGGGATGGTTTCCACCACGTCGATCGGCGCTTTGCTCTCTTTGATAATCCAGTGCATCGCGGTTTTGATCACATGGCTCAGATCAAACACCGCCTTCTCAGACTCCTGTGTCGAAGAGAACTGACGCAGGTCGTTAACGATCTCTTTGACCCGATCCGCCCCCTCCATCGTGCCTTCCACCAGCGAATTCAGATCACGGATCGCTTTATCGAGCCGCAACTTCTCGCGCATCGCTTTCAACTGCTCACGACTATTACCTTCGTTGATCGCATCAAAATAGGCGCACAGGCGGTCGGTGTATCGCTGCAGCGCGTGCATATTGCCATAGACAAAACTGATCGGGTTATTGAGCTCATGTGCCACCCCTGCGACCAGTCGACCCAGCGATGCCATCTTCTCCGACTGCACCAATCGCTCTTGCGCCAGCTTCAGTTCAGCGTGTGCGGCATTGAGTTCTTTATAAGCTTTCTGCAATTCACCCAGAGGACGACCGACCATCACCATGCCGATCAGGCGACCACGGTGATTATGACGCGGCGAGCAATTCATAGAGAGCGGGACAAGACCATCGCGGCCGATCAGTTCCACTTCGCAATCACGCACCGGTTGAATACGCAACTGCCCCATAAAGCTGCTGATTTTGGAATGATATTTTGTGGCAATAAGATCCGTGAAACGAGCACTAATCAGCTCCTCTTCACTGCGTCCGGTCAGTTGCTCGAGCGCCCGGTTCACACCCTGTACCACGCCGTTTTGATCACACACAATCAACACGTCGCTCATGGCACTCTGGATACTATGAAGGAAACTCCTGGCCTCCTCCAGTTCTGTGTTTTTTTCCTCAACCTCAACCTGTGAATGCACCAGATCAGCGTAGGCTTCATCCATTTTCTGGATGACACTGACCCAGGCATCTTCTGAGTCAATATTGGCGGGCGGTGTAAGATCTCGCTTTCCGGACATGAAAACAGCAGCACTCAAATTAAACTAATACTGCCTCTATATTAGCCCGAACGGGTAGCCGCCGTACATGCGCCGCTCAGCCGCGTATTTTGCCCCGCTTGTAAGAGGAGAATGCTGCGACCAGCGTATAGATACAGGCCAGCCCCAGTGCCACCCGAATTACCTGAAGCAATGCAGGATACTGCTCGGGTGTGATAGCTTCTTCAC
>NZ_JBFGYC010000442.1:0-3414 GCF_041587635.1 Pontibacterium sp.
AGGCCTTATCGGTAGAATCCTCTACCTTCAGCACAGGATTACCGCGAGAATCTCGACCCAGCTCAGTGCGCCCGCCAGTGTCCTGCCCCAGTTTCGTCAGGGTTGGCGCATCTTCCTTGTCGGATGCCTTGCTCAGATAACGCAGCATTTCGTACATCATGTCGGATTTGTAACCGACATCCTGTCCGGACTTCTCCCAGTCAACCTGAGCCACTTCATCATCCTGATCCTGAGCATAACGCACATGCTTCATGCTGATGGATGTGCGTGTTAGATCGCCTTTGTCAGGACGCAACTCCAAGCGCAGCTTATCTTTTGCAGGACCTTCAACATCCTGGAAAGTCAGACGTTTAATCCAACTGTCCACAAAACTCAGCCGGCTGTCGTTATTCTCAACCCAGACTGTTTCCATCTGTGCGTTTCTTGCATCAACCTTTTCCAGCTCGATACCGTTATACGCCCAAAAATCCTTCAGTTTCGGCCACACTTCGTTGATCGGAGACTCAACAACAATCAGCTTTTCAACACCCTCACGCGACAAGCTCACCTTATCGCTGGAGGCTTCAGTATAGAAAAACTCCGGGCGAGGAATTTCGAAATCACCGCTTCTTTGCGTAGCAACCTGACTAATCTCAGGAATTGCCATGCCCTGTGAGGTTTCGCGGGTACGCAGATGAGGCGGCACCTCCAACGCTTTTCCTTCACTGGCTTTTTCATAATCCTGGCTACGGTCACGGATAATTCCGCTATCACCATAGATCGGATTATTCTCCACAACACTACACCCTGTTTGCAGGGCGCAGGCTAAAATCGTCAGAGATACTGCCTTTTTCATAATCGTTATGGCCGTTTAGATGATACCGGTAGTACGCAGCGCACCGCGTACCTCTTCGTGGTACTGATCGCTCAACTCAACCAGCGGCAGGCGAATTCCCTGCTGCATCAGGCCCATTTCAGCCATCGCCCACTTCACAGGAATTGGGTTAGCTTCAACAAACATGCTGTTGTGTAGCGGCATCAATTTATTCTGCAGATCACGTGTCTGCTCGACATCACCTGCCATCGCCAGACGACATAGCTCTGCCATCTCACCCGGTGCCACGTTTGCGGTCACGGAGATATTTCCGACACCACCCAGCAACATCAGTTCCGGCGCAGTCGCGTCATCACCGGAATACACCGCAAAATCTGCAGGGACAGCATCAATCAGCTCTTTCGCACGCTGCAAATCACCGGTCGCTTCTTTGATACCCACAATATTTGGAATCTCAGCCAAACGGCATACAGTCTCAGGCAGCATATCGCATGCAGTACGGCCTGGTACGTTATACAGGATCTGTGGGATATCAACGGCTTCTGCAATCGCTTTGTGGTGCTGGTAAAGACCTTCCTGAGGTGGCTTGTTGTAATAAGGAGTCACCAGCAGGCAGGCATCAGCGCCCGCTTCTTTCGCTTCACGAGTCAGCTCAATGGCCTCAGAGGTCGAGTTTGCACCCGTACCTGCAATCACAGGGATCTTGCCAGCAACGCGTTTAATCACCCGTTTAATTACCTGGCAGTGCTCGTCACAATCAAGCGTTGCTGATTCGCCGGTGGTACCCACCGCAACGATCGCACCTGTTCCCTTATCCAAATGGAGATCGACGACCTTATCCAGGGCGTCCCAATCAATATCTCCATTGGATGTCATCGGGGTAACAAGAGCAACAATGCTGCCAGTAATCATCTTTATCTCCATAAGGTAAGAGAGGTTATAGTAACGACCGTTACGGGCCGCCACAACAAGTACATCTGCTCTCTACTTAAATCCAGATCGTACTTGTTATCGTATTAGGGTTGGATATTCTATACGATTTTCTACACTCTTGAGTAGCCATCCAACCATTTGAAAATATAGGGAAAGCAGATGAGCACAGTAGCACTTGATCAAGCCGTACCAGATTTCACCGCTAACGCCACCAGCGAACAGACTGTTACGCTGTCTGAACTGTGCCAAAAAAATGTAATTATCTACTTTTATCCAAAAGACAGCACACCCGGCTGCACCACTGAAGGCCAGAATTTTCGGGACCTGTACGCAGAATTCAGCGAGCTTGATACTGTTATCTTTGGCGTGTCCCGCGATGGTATGCGCGCCCATGAAAACTTCAAAGCGAAGCAGTCTTTTCCATTTGAACTGATCAGCGACCCAGATGAAACACTCTGCAATCTTTTTGACGTTATTAAGCTAAAGAAAAACTACGGACGCGAATATATGGGTATTGATCGCTCAACTTTCCTGATCGATAAGGAAGGCGTACTGCGTAAGGAATGGCGTACGGTCAAAGTAAAAGGCCATGTTGACGAAGTACTGGAAGCAGTGAAAAGCCTGTAACCCAACACAAATTACAGGCTCATTCCGTGCCAGCAGATTAACTCTCTGGCACATCCTGCGACAATTTAGGTGCTTTTGGCCAAGCACTGAGTATTGCCTTAATCAACGTTGCTAGCGGGATCGCAAAAAACACCCCCCAGAACCCCCATAAACCACCAAACAACAAGACAGCAATAATAATAGAGACTGGATGCAGGTTAACAGCCTCAGAGAACAACAACGGCACCAGCACATTGCCGTCCAACGCCTGAATTATGCCGTAAGCCGCCATGAGAACCATAAATTCATTGGTCCAGCCCCATTGGAAGAACGCAATCAGGGCAACGGGCAACGTCACTAACGCCGCACCAATATAGGGAATCAAGACTGACAATCCGACCATGATAGCCAGCAATGCCGCATAGTTGATGCCCAACACAGCAAATGCCACATAGGTTGCAACACCAACGATTAAGATCTCTATCACCTTGCCCCGAATATAATTGGCAATCTGATCGTCCATCTCGTCCCATACTTTGGTCATCATCTCTCGCTTCGCGGGCAGCAAAGACGCCCACCAAGATGACAGCGCTTTGCCATCTTTCAGGAAGAAGAACACCAGAATGGGCACAAGAACAAAATAGATCAACAGTGCAACAACACTGCCAATGGAGTTAAGAGAGAAGGTTACAACCCACTGTCCCACTTTCGATAACTCTGCAGCCGCAGAATTGATCAACTCGTTGACCTACTCTACCGAGATCATATCCGGGTACTGCTTCGGCAATAACAGTGCGAGCTGCTGAACCTCCGACAAGATACGCGGCAACTCATTAAAGAGATTACCCGCCTGACGCCAAACAAGCGGCAGGACAAACAGCAACAAAGCAAGCTTGTTTAATTATTCTGTAACTTCAATTTTTTCCATAAGCATTGATCGCCACTTGCCTTGTCCAGTTCATCCAGCCACGTATTATGTTCAGTCAGTTCATTTTCTGTGGGACGTATTACTTTCAGTGGCGGGCGATCAGTGGAAAATCGTCTTATCTCACCAGATCCTG
>NZ_JBFGYC010000443.1:0-3403 GCF_041587635.1 Pontibacterium sp.
GAATGGGGTGGACGATGGGGCTCGAACCCACGACCACCGGAATCACAATCCGGGGCTCTACCAACTGAGCTACGCCCACCATATCTCTAATCAAGACTTCAACTTTCTTCAGCAACATCTTCTTGGCACGCCCGGCAGGACTCGAACCCGCAGCCTACGGCTTAGAAGGCCGTTGCTCTATCCAGTTGAGCTACGGGCGCCTTGTTGCCCGCCCTTAACTGCTTTGCTTTCACGTTCCTAAGTGGTCTGTGTTAGCGCCGCCGTTCAAGGTGGTGCGAATATTATAGAGCCGATTTTAGGTCGTCAACACTTTTTTATTTTTTTAATGAAATAAACAGCTTAGCGCTCATTCAGTGGTCAAATTGCAACCAATACAAGCCTCTATATACATATTCTGCTTATTGCTCAACCAATTGCCCTTGGCCCTGACAGTCAACCATGAGAGAATTTGCGCCAGTGAAAATTCGTTTTATAGGACAGCATCCGCAATATGAGCGCAAAAACAATAGACGGCAAACAAATTGCCGCTGATGTACGCCGCAAGGTCGCTGAAGGTATTCAACAGCGCATCACCTCCGGCAAAGCTGCCCCCTGCCTGGCAGTGATACTGGTCGGCGTCGACCCGGCTTCACAAGTTTACGTACGTAATAAGAAGAACGCCTGTAAAGAAGTAGGCATTGACTCCCGGTCTTACGATCTGCCCGAAGATACCACTCAGCAGCAACTGGAAGAACTGGTTGATGAACTCAATGCTGACCCGTCTGTACACGGCATCTTGCTTCAGCTTCCCCTACCAGCACATTTGAATGGCGATGAAATTCTAGAACGCATTCGTCCGGATAAAGATGTAGACGGTTTTCACGCATTCAATCTCGGCCGACTAGCTCAGCGTATGCCCGTCCTTCGCCCCTGCACACCGAAAGGGGTTATGACACTCTTGGCATCCACTGGCATTGACCTGCACGGCCAGGAAGCAGTTGTTGTAGGCGCGTCGAACATCGTTGGTCGCCCAATGTCTCTGGAGCTGCTGCTCGCGGGCTGCACTGTTACAACGACACACCGTTTTACCCGCGATCTTCCAGGCCACGTCAATCGTGCTGACATTGTTGTTGTCGGCGTTGGGATTCCCGGACTGGTTAAAGGTGAATGGATTAAGGATGGCGCCATCGTCATTGATGTCGGCATTAATCGCCTCGAAGATGGTCGTTTAGTCGGCGATGTAGAATATGACATCGCAGCAGAGCGAGCTGGCTGGATCACCCCTGTACCTGGCGGCGTAGGCCCAATGACAGTTGCCACTCTGATGGAAAACACATTGGAAGCTGCGGATAAGCTGGATTAACCAGCGCCTCAGCTCATGACCGGTAAGCACTATTCCAACAACGTGCTTACCGGCCTACACCCTACTCAGACACATTTGGTATTCCCGCAAAAATACGGAACACAACCTTTTTATAAATCCAGGCCATCTATACAACCCACTGACACCAAACTGACTTTTGGGGAGTCTCAGTTCTGACAATGGAAACCAAACGCATTGATCGCACACGGTGGAGCCAGTTTCTCATCCCCACCACAGTCCTGTTTGCCTCATTACTAGCGACGTATTACGCCAGCCTTTTTAGCGCAAACATGAACAAGGAACAGTTTGAAACCCGTTTCCAGGCGCTCGCCAACCAGACGACCCTTCTGATTCAGGAAAAACTCGACCGCTACCCTCTCCTCTTAAGAACCACTCGCGGCCTGGTTTTGAATCACCTGAATGACGTAGAAAAGCACTGGCCCCCTTTTTTCAAACAAGCCGCGCTCAATTTTGAAGCAAACGGCATTATCGGCATCACATACACCCGCTATGTTGCGCGTAGCAATCAAGATAGATTTACTGAAATGCAGCGCAGCATATACGGACCTGACTTTAGAATTTTTCCTGAAACATCGCGGCAAGATGCATTCGTCCTGATGCACGCCGCACCCGACACCATTACCCAAAAGGTTCGCGGATTTGACATCGGTTCAGAATCAAACCGCCGCTTTGCTGCTGAGCGAGCTAAAAATTCCAGCACACTTGCCCTGTCAGAACCGATCTCTTTATTACCTACCGACCAGCAATCTCTTGATTACCTGTTTCTTTTGCCGGTCGAAAGCCCTGACCCCAACGACCCTTATACACCGCTTTTTCACGGCTGGGTTACTATCGGCTTTAGTTTAAGCATGCTGCTGGAAGAAACACTTCAAAAGATCGACCCACTGATTCACGTGCACGCTGTCGATGAGCGCATTGGCCAATCGCCGCTGTACGATAGCCACCCTGAAGAACAGGCCGACCCCCACCTTCTGCCCTTTCGTCTGAAACAAACGCTTGAGCTTTCCCATCAGCGCATCGATCTGTACTACACACCGCTTAACGCATTTGCATCAACCAACGTACTTTACCGCCACGACCTCGGCACATTGATTGGAGGAAGCATCATTGGCGCATTAAGCACATTTGCCTGTTTCTTAATGCTGGGAGGACGCGCTCGCGCCCTACGTCAAGCGGAAGTTATGACCCGCCTGTCTCGCGACAGCAACAGTCGCTATCAGGCCCTGTTTGAGAGCTCTCCTGAGGCGATCATCCTGAGCGTTGATAACCGTATTATTCTCGCCAACAGTGCCGCCGTCGGACTGTTAGGAGCATGCGGTATCGAGCAATTGATCGGCCTGAATGTTCTTGATATTGCCAATGATTCTAATCGTACGTCTGCCGACGAACTCATGCGATCCCTACAGCAATCTGACAACGACAAACTACCACCTATCGAAGAACAACTGGTTCGTCTGGACGGCAGTACATTTGATGCTGAATTAAGTTTGTCGCGTACGACTTACGATAACGCCAGTGCGATCCAGCTCATGTTTAGAGACATCAGCGACATTAAGAAACGCCGTAACGCTGCAAAGATTGCAAAAAAAGTACTGGAGCACACAACCGAAGCCATCATGGTTACGGACAACAATGCACGCATCATTCTGACCAACCCAGCATTTACAGCTCTCACGGGATTTACAGACAAGCAGGCTTTTGATCAAAAAACCAGTTTATTGAAGTCCGGACATCACGACACCAATTTCTACAAGCAACTTTGGCGTGACCTGCTCCATACCGGGCAATGGATTGGAGAAATTGCCAATCGCAAGCGCAGCGGTGAAGTCTATATCCAGAAGACAAACATCTCAGCGGTATACGACAAAGGCGGAGACATCAGTCACTTTGTTTGTGTCATGAGCGATATTACCGAACAGAAACGCACCTTTGACACCATCCGCTTCCAGGCTCTACATGACAACCTGACTAAGCTTCCCAACCGTATTCACTTTGAAGCCAGGGCCGAAAAAGCACTCAGTCGCGCCAGCCTTGCAGGTA
>NZ_JBFGYC010000444.1:0-3403 GCF_041587635.1 Pontibacterium sp.
CCTGTACTGCGTGAAGGTAACTCTGACCGTCGTGCACCGGGCGCAGTAAAAGCCTTCGCACGTAAGTTCCCACACTCCATGGGTAAATGGAGCAAAGCTTCCCGCACTCACGCTGACTACATGCGCGGCGGTGATTTCTTCTCCAGCGAACAGTCCATCACAATGGAAGATGCTGGCGATGTACGTATCGAATTCGTTGATGCTGCTGGTAACGTTGAAGTTAAGAAAGAGCTGAGCCTGGAGAAAGGCGAGATTCTGGACAGCATGCGCATGAGTGCTAAAGCACTGCGTGAGTTCTTCGAAGAAAGCATGAACGACGCCAAAGAAACGGGCGTTATGTGGTCCCTGCACGTTAAAGCGACCATGATGAAAGTTTCCCACCCGATCGTATTCGGTCACGCGGTAACTGTATTCTACAAAGAGCTGTTCGAACAGTACGGCGAACTGTTTGACAAGCTGGGTGTAAACCCGAACAACGGTATCGGCAGCGTATACGACAAGATTGCTAGCCTGCCTCGCTCCCAGCGCGAAGAGATCGAAGAAGCGATCCACGCGTGCCACGAGCACCGTCCAGAAATGGCAATGGTTGATTCCGTTAAAGGCATCACCAACCTGCACGTTCCTTCCGACGTCATCGTTGATGCATCTATGCCTGCAATGATCCGTAACGGCGGTAAGATGTGGGGTCCTGACGGCAAGCCAAAAGATACTAAAGCGGTAATGCCTGAGTCCACTTACGCACGTATCTATCAGGAGATGATCAACTACTGCAAGACTAACGGTGCGTTTGATCCGACCACAATCGGTACTGTGCCTAACGTTGGCCTAATGGCTAAGAAAGCTGAAGAATACGGCTCTCACGACAAGACTTTCGAAACTGAACCAGGCGTGATGCGTGTCGTTGCAGCAGACGGTACCGTTCTGATGCAGCACGATGTTGAGAAAGGCGATATCTGGCGCGCATGCCAGACCAAAGACGAGCCTGTACGTGACTGGGTTAAACTGGCTGTGACTCGCGCACGTCAGTCTGATACTCCGGCTGTATTCTGGTTGGATTACAAACGTGCACACGACGCTGAACTGATCAAGAAGGTTAACGAATACCTGAAAGATCACGATACTGATGGTCTGGAAATTTACATCAAGACTTACAACCAGGCGATCCGCTACAGCATGGACCGCATGTTCCGCGGCAACGACACTATCTCTGTAACCGGTAACGTACTGCGTGACTACCTGACAGACCTGTTCCCAATCATCGAACTGGGTACCTCTGCGAAGATGCTGTCTATCGTTCCAATGCTGAAAGGCGGCGGCATGTACGAAACAGGTGCTGGTGGTTCCGCACCTAAACACGTACAGCAGGTTGAAGAAGAAAACCACCTGCGCTGGGACTCTCTGGGTGAATTCCTGGCTCTGGCCGTATCTCTGGAAGATATGAGCATCAAGAACGACAACCCACGTGCTGCTATCCTGGCTAAAACTCTGGATGCCGCGACGGGCAAACTGCTGGAAGAGAACAAATCTCCTTCCCGTAAAACCGGTGAGCTGGACAACCGTGGTAGCCACTTCTACCTGGGACTGTACTGGGCACAGGAAGTTTCGGCTCAGACTGAAGATGCTGAACTGGCTGCACAGTTTGCTCCACTGGCAAAAGCACTGGCTGACAACGAAGAACAGATCGTTGCTGAACTGGCTGCTGCACAGGGTACTCCTGCTGCTCTGGACGGTTACTACCACGCTAAGCGTGAAACCGTTAAGAAAGTGATGCGTCCAAGTGAAACACTGAACGCTGCACTGGCTGCTGCTAACAAGTAAGCATCCACTGCTAGCCAATAGCTAAGCGTCTAATAAAGACGATAAAAGCCCGGGGCGGGAAACTGCCCCGGGCTTTTTTGTTAATCGAGCTTGCTCTGGTCGATAGCCTGACTAAGATCCGATTCAGACGTTGCAATCATATCTTCCGCCCGCACATAAGCGCGTTCTTCCGGCATAGGATGCAACTTATCCATTGCTACCGACAACCCATGGTCCGACACAATCTTCACGTGATGCCTTCGCAACAGTCTCGGCTCTTTTACGCCACAAGAATGCGCAATCAAGCCAACGCCATAACTGATGTACTTGTGGTAATTCGCGACACGGTTTGCTTTATCAGCGGGATCAAGCCCTTGTTGCAAGCGTGGGTTATGGGTCGTAATGCCGGTAGGACAGGTATCTTTATTACATTGCATTGCCTGAATACAGCCCAGCGAAAACATAAAGCCTCGCGCCGATGTGACAAAATCAGCACCGGTCGCCAACGCCCACGCAACCTTGGAGGGCACAATCAACTTGCCTGATGCAATAATCTTGATCCGTTTTTTAAGCCCGCGCTCAACCAACATATCAACCAGCAACGGTAAACTTTCCTTCAGAGTCAGCCCCACATAATCCATCAAAGGCTGAGGTGCTGCACCGGTACCGCCATCGGCGCTATCAACGGTAATAAAATCTGGTGCAACAGACTCCCCCTTATCCAAAATCAGATCAAAGAAATGCTCCAGCCATTTCACATCACCTAATACCGCTTTAAAGCCAACAGGTTTACCCGTAACTTCCCGTATCCGCTGGATCATCGACAACAAATCCTCCGGCGACCTTATATCAGGATGACCATTAGGACTGATCGAAGCCTCTCCTTGAGGAATCCCCCTTATAGCCGCAATCTCGGCTGTGACCTTGCCTCCAGGAAGAATCCCGCCTTTTCCGGGTTTCGCCCCCTGACTCATCTTGATCTCAAACATCTTCACTTGTGGATGGCCAGCAACCTCGCTAAGTTTTTCATTGCTAAGCTGCCCTTCCCCATCTCGAACGCCATACTTTGCCGTACCGATCTGAAAGACGAGATCGCAACCGCCCTCCAGATGATAAGGACTGAGACCTCCCTCTCCAGTATTCATCCAGCACCCTGCCCGCGAAGCGCCCATTGCGAGAGCCTGCACGGCGGGTTTAGAAATTGCGCCATAACTCATACCGGAGATATTGAACAGAGAGTGGGTGGTGTACGGGTGTGTACAGTAAGGTCCGATTGTCACATCACTGATTGGTACCGCATCTTCTTCCAGAGTCGGGAAAGCGCAGTTCATAAAAAGAATCGAACCGGGAGGCTCCAGATTGCGGGTCGAGCCAAACGCGATCATACGCTCGACATTTTTAGCAGCCCTATACACCCAACTGCGTTCCGCGCGGTTAAATGGCATCTCTTCCCTATCCATAGCGAAAAAATACTGACGAAAGAATTCACCCTGCTTCTCAAACAGATAACGAAATCGACCGATCACCGGATAGTTGCGACGGATAGCCTGTTTGGTCTGTGTGATGTCTCTGATGTAGAGGTAGACAATAAACAACACCCCCAAAC
>NZ_JBFGYC010000445.1:0-3398 GCF_041587635.1 Pontibacterium sp.
ATGCTCCCATTGGCAAACCGGCTAACAGCACGCCAGTGTTGATCTGTTACGCACTGGTGAATCGCCCGTACATGATTGACCTTGAGCCTGAACGCTCAATTCTATTGCGCCTGCTGGAACAAGGTCAGGAGGTTTATGTCATCGACTGGGGTTACCCGGATGCTGCTGATCGCTATCTTGATCTCGACGACTACATCAATGAATATCTGAACAACTGTGTAGATCACGTTCGCGAGCGTAGCGGCAAAGACCAGATCAACCTGCTGGGGATCTGTCAGGGCGGGACATTTAGCTTGTGCTATACCGCAATGAACCCGCAGAAGATCAAAAACCTCATCACCATGGTTACTCCGGTCGACTTCCATACACCGGACAATCTGCTGGCCCATCTGGCGCGCTCAGTGGATGCAGATCTTGCGGTCGACACTTACGGCAACATCCCGGGCAGCATGCTTAACGATTCCTACAACTCACTCATGCCGATGCGCTTAGGCATTCAGAAAAACCTTGGGATGCCAAACCAGCTTGAAAACGAAGAAAGCGCCTTGAGCTTTTTGCGTATGGAAAAATGGATCTACGATAGCCCTGATCAGGCTGGAGAAGCGTTCAGACAGTTCATCAAACAGTTCTTCCATGACAACAAGCTGATCAAAGGCGAAGCGATGATTGGCGACAATCAGGTAGACTTATCGAACATCACGCAGCCTGTTCTGAATATATACGGTAGCTTTGACCACCTTGTCCCGCCCGCTGCCTCAGTGGCACTGGCCAACCATGTCAGCAGCTCTGACTACGAAGAGATGAAGGTTCACGGCGGGCATATCGGCGTCTTTGTATCTGGCAAAGCACAGACCCTGGTCGCTCCCAAAATTGTAAATTGGCTAACCGCTCACGACTGATCAATCGCACCTGTTCGCCGACAGGTGCTTAACCTTTCTCGACACTCCTCATACCCAAAGGTATTCGACTCGCAACAGGTCTGCACTGCGCTTAAGCTGCACAATGAGAGTCAGAGGTAACACGATGGAAAATCATAAAGAAAGGTACGCACCCGACTGCCGCTAAGCAATCGAACGCGTATTCATTGAATCATTGCCCTGAGGACTCAGGCACAATAGAGCAGTTACTTGTCCTGCTCTTTCTCAGGCTCAGGAGCAACGTGCGGCTCTTCACCTTTTTCAGGAGTAAACATTCCGCCCCACATCGCCATGTTCTGGTCAGCGATGCGGTTCATCATGGTCAGCGGGTTCGCCGCTCCCATCATCGTTTGCATCTGCTCGCGAATGCGCTCCTGATGCTCTAAAAAAGCTGCGATACTCTGCTCCAGATACTGGCTCATCATACCCTGCATGCTGTCCCCGTAAAAACGGATCAGCTGCTGCAGCACCTGATTAGTCAGCAAGGTTCCATGCCCTTGGGCTTCCTGCTCACTAATGATCTGCAGTAAAATATTACGCGTCAGGTCAGCACCGGTTTTTGAATCCTGAACCTGAAATGCCTCACCGCTCAATACCAGCGCTTTAACATCTTCCAATGTGACGTAGCAGCTGCGTGAAGTGTCATATAGACGACGGTTAGTGTACTTTCTTAAAATACGCAAAGCAGTTCTCTCTCTTCCGAAGACCACCCAATCCCTGATACATACGACTATTCGGAACTCTTACCCCCGCCATAGGGGTTAGTCATCATGCTCAGCATTATTTTTTGCAGCGCGTCCATGGAGCCAAGCCCACTACTCAGGTACGGCTTGAACAGTGTTAGAGGATCATAACCTTCTACGCCAGCTTCCATCTGCTCGCGAATCCGATTCATCATATCCTCATGAAATCCTTCAACATCTGGCAGCCCGAGAACCTTACGCAGCTCTTCGGGTTTCATCTCGATATCTATCTTGAATTTCATCCCGACTCCTTGATGCTACTTTATTTGTTATCTTCTCTAATACTATACAAACTGCACTGCAAAACAACTTTAAACAGGATTTTGCTGCACTTTTTCCGGCCTGATCCAGACCAGAGCCAACACAATAGCGACAGCAACGACAGACGCTGAAACATAGAATGTCCAACTCCCACCCAGTCCGTCCCACAAATAACCACTGACAACCGCGCCTAACGCACCGCCTGCCCCAAATCCAAAACTCGAAAAAAGCGCCTGCCCCTGACCGTGAGTTTTATCCGTAAAGTAGTGATGCACAAGTGCAATACCAACGGCATGAAGCGTGCCAAAGGTTGCAGCATGCAGCGTTTGTGCGACCACCATCAGCGCCAACTCCTCCGGCCACAATCCGATCATCAGCCAGCGTACAACACACAACATCAGACTGACGATCATGATCCATCTCAGGCCAAAGCGCTGTATCAGAGTATGCATATAGATAAAAATGACCACCTCTGCGACAACCCCAATGGCCCACAGCACACCAATTTCACCGCGGCTAAAGCCAACACTGTCCATCAGTACGCTATAGAAGGTGTAGTAGGCACCATGACTAAACTGCACAAGAAAGCAGATAACAAAAAACGCAATCACCTGCGGACGCACCAACAGCTTCAAAAATCCATCACCCACTTCTTTACTGGCAGTAAGCACTGGCGGCGCTGGCACAAACAATGAATTTATCCAAATCAGCACCATGATAACCAGCATGATTATCGGCAGCGCACGCACACTGATCCAGTCAAACACCCAGCCCACTGCCAGCACCGCAACAATAAACCCGATCGATCCCCAGAGCCGGATACGACTGTAGCGGTCACGTTTCTCACCCAAATGAGACAACGTGATGACTTCAAATTGCGGCAGCACTGCATTCCAGAAAAAACTGAACCCAAGCATCACCATCGCAATTCCCAAGGCATCGTCCTGCCAGAAAATAGCAACGAATATCAGGCAAGTAACAAACGATCCTACCTGCACAATACGCAACCGCTGCCCGGTTTTATCTGCCAGCCACCCCCATATGTTGGGCGCGACGATACGCGTAGCGTGCAACAACGCCATCAGTAATCCGATGGTCTCTGCGCCGAACCCGTAAGATTTGAGATACAGACTCCAATACGGGACTAACGCACCCAGCAATGCGAAATAGAAAAAATAAAATCCGGACAATTGGGCGTAAGGCAAGCTAACCATAAAGCTCCATCTGGATAGAGGCGACACAATAGAAAATAGCAAAACAAAAAAACCGGCTTTCGCCGGCTTTTCAGAACACAAACACGGGCCGGATCAGGCCTCGCTCAGCGCATCCAATACAAACTGCGGCAAGGCAAACGCGCCCGCATGCACCGCAGGATTGTAATAGCGGGTTTTCATACCACTCGCAACAAAACGCTCCTGCAGGATATCCAGCGGCTGTTGACGCAAGCGACTATCATCAGATCCCCACGCCAGCGTCA
>NZ_JBFGYC010000446.1:0-3390 GCF_041587635.1 Pontibacterium sp.
CGGTCAGCCGTGCACTGCAGCGATTACGCGATATGTTTGGCGATCCCTTACTGGTGCGTACCCGAGAGGGGTATGACCTGAGTGCCCGGGCTCAGGAGATATTGCCGTGCCTGAATGCGTTGTTGCAGGGTGCGAGCAGTTTAATCCAACCGATACAGTTCGACCCGGCTTCTGCAGTGGATACTCTGCGTATGACCGGTCTGGATTTGGAGGCGGCGCTTTATCTGCCAAAATTGACCAAGGTTTTGCACAACGAGGCGCCAAATCTCAAGATTGAGTTGGTGCCTCAAACCCCGGACCACTTCCATAAGCTTGATGAGGGTTCGGTGCACTTCAGCCTGACGGGGCTGGAGCCAGAGTTTGCGATGGATCAGTTTCATCGGGTCTTGATTGATAACATGGAGTCTATCTGTGTAATGGACAAAGACAACCCGTTGGTTCAGGAGATGACGTTGGATCAATACGTCAGTTGCCGACACGGTATGGTGTCTATTACAGGTAAGGGACCGGGGTCGATGGACCGGAAACTCCAAACAATCGGCCGCAGTCGTCAGCTTTCGATGAAACTCTCCAGTTTTATGTCGGTCGCGGAATTTTGTGAAGGGACTGAACTGGTGTTTGCGCTGCCTCAGCGGCTGGCGGAACATATCACCAAAGACCGGGATCTGGTGATGCGACCCTTGCCACCTGAAATCCCCCGCGACGATATACGTTTCTACGTGTATTGGCATGAACGTCATCACCACGATCCGATGTGTGCATGGGTGCGTCAGAAGATCAGTGAAGTTTTCCAGTCGGCTTGAGGCCGGTTTTGCATCTTTTGGATATGTACCAAAGTACCGCCTGAATCCCCGATCAGACTCATATAGACCGCCCTTATTCTGGAACCTAATAGAGAATTAGGTTCCAGAATAAGGGTTTCTCTGATGTGCAGTTCATCCCGGACGCTGCGGCAGTCTGTTTTTTACCTGCTGTTTATACTGCTGATGCTGGTTTCATATCGCCCGCTGCTGGCCGCTGACGGTACTGAAGCGATCCCGCTGAATACGTCGATTAAGGCTATTTTCCCCAAGGCCACCCGTTTTGGCGATCCTGAGCAGAACCCGCCGGTTGTGCCGGTGTATCAGCTGAATGAGTTGCTGGGATATGCTTTTAAGAGTACTGACCTAAGCGACCTTCCCGGTTTTTCCGGTGACCCGATCCTTCTGCTGATCGGCATTGATACCCGTGGTCAATTTGTTGGGGTGCAGGTGCTCAGTCATCACGAACCTATCTTTATGCACGGTTTGGGTGAAGGGCCGATGTTTAATTTTATCCACCAATATGTCGGGCGGTCGGTCAAAGATCGCATTATTGTGGATAGCCGCCGTGCTGCTCAGTCTGATGGCAGTGAGAATGGCACGGTGTACTTTGATGGCGTGACTAAGGCCACGGTCTCTGTTCTGGTGATCAACGACATTATGCTGTCGGCTGCACTGAAAGTGGCGCGGGCTAAGCTGGAAGGTTTTGAGCAGGCGGCTCCGTCACGGGTGCGTGAAGACGTGTTTGAACCGCTGAACTGGTCACAAATGACAGAGAGGGGGTGGGTTAAGCGCTGGCAGTTGTTGGTCGATGAAGTGGAAGGCGGACTGGGTGATAGCATCGCCATATATCCATCGATCGATATCGATGAATCAATGAGCGAGGACGGCTCGCCTCTGTTCAGTGATCTGTACTACGCCTATCTGAATCCACCCTCCGTGGGGCAGAACCTGCTGGGTGTGGAAGAGTATGCTCGGCTGATGAGTATCCGAAAACCCGGTGAACACCTGCTGTTAGTGGCATCGAACGGACCATTTCCGTTTGTAGAGGAGGGCTTTCGGCCCGGCACGGTGCCTACACGTATCGGTATGAGCCAGAATGATCTGCCGGTAGATATTCGGGATATCGATTTTCTCGACGACAGCGGTTTTCAGTCGGGTGACGGGCCGTATCTGGAACGCGCACATATCTTTCGCATCAAAGCACAGGCGGGATTTGATCCTGCCCAGCCGCTGGAATTGCAGTTTAATCTGGATGTGAAACGTAATCATCTGATTCGAGATCAGGCGAGTTTCAGTGACCAATACGGTTTGCCGGAGCATCTGTTCGAGAAGGTCGAGATCGAAGAGTTTGTGCAGGACCCTCTGTGGTTGCGCATTTGGAAAGACCGGGTCGGCGATACCGTTGTAATGCTGCTTGCGCTGCTCGTCCTGACAGGGCTGTTTATCTGGCAGCATCGCATGACTCAGCACAGTGTGTGGTTCCACCGTTTCCGGTGGGGCTTCTTGATGTTTACGCTGGGATTCGTCGGGTTTTATACCCAGGCACAGCTGTCGGTGGTCAACATCTATACCTTGCTGTTGGCGCTGGTGGATGGCTTTGATATTACGGTGTTCTTGCTTGACCCGATTATCTTTGTGCTCTGGACCTATGTGTTTATCAGCCTGTTCCTGTGGGGGCGGGGATTGTTCTGTGGCTGGCTGTGTCCGTTTGGGGTGATGCAGGAGCTGACCTCAAAGCTGGCTAAACTGCTGAAGATCAAACAGTTCAAAATATCGGAACCGCGTCATCAACGGCTGCAAAAACTTAAGTATCTGATACTGCTGGTATTGGTCGGCAGCGCGTTCTTCTCGCTCAGTCTGGCGGAAAAAATGGCAGAGATTGAACCGTTCAAAACAGCGGTAACGCTGGTCTTTGTACGCAGTTGGCCGTTTGTGCTCTACGCGGTGTTGCTGCTGGTGGCGGGATTATATATCCACAAATTCTTCTGCCGTTACCTCTGCCCATTGGGTGCAGGGTTGGCGATTCTGGGGCGCTTCAGTGTCTTTAAATGGCTGAAGCGTCGTGCGGAGTGCGGTGCACCCTGTCAGCTGTGCAAAGTACGGTGTGAGATCGACTCAATTAATCGGGACGGTTCCGTTGATTACGATGAGTGTGTTCAGTGTCTGGAGTGTATTGTGATCCTGAATAATGCGGACCAGTGTGCGATTGAGCGTTCCCAGCGGAAACAGAAGAAGGCAGGGCGGATATTGGCGACACAGATCTAAGGGATTCTGCTTTTACTATGGGGTTGTAGGGCAGCCTCATCGTCATCGTAGATGATTAGGCTGCTGGCAGGCTGAAGCCTGCCCTACAGGGGGCGGGTTTGTAGCCGTTGCCCCCGAGAGGAGTTCTTTGGCAGAATGCCGAAACGAGGGCTGCGTAGGTGTTTTTGTAGGGCTGCCTTCAGGCTGCCGGCAGGCTGAAACCTGCCCTACAGGGGGTGGGTTTGTAGCCGTTGCCCCCGAGAGGAGTTCTTTGGCAGAATGCCGAAACGAGGGCTGCGTAGGTGTTTTTGTAGGGCTGCCTTCAGGCTGCCGGCAGGTTGAA
>NZ_JBFGYC010000447.1:0-3382 GCF_041587635.1 Pontibacterium sp.
GGGTGTCACCAAGATACGCTTTGATCAGATGTGTGGCATCGGTGTGAAGCCTGTATCGGAGCAGGGTACTAAACGTTTGGTGCGGCAGGCACTGCAGTACTGTGTCGATAATGATCGGGAATCTCTGACGTTGGTACACAAAGGCAATATCATGAAATTTACTGAGGGTGCCTTCAAGGAGTGGGGGTATGAGTTGGCGCGAGATGAATTTGGTGCTCAGCTACTGGGTTCAGGTCCGTGGATGTCGTTTAAAAATCCGAATACGGGTCGTGACATTGTTGTGAAAGATGTTATTGCCGATGCGATGTTGCAGCAGATCTTGCTGCGACCAGAAGAATACGATGTTGTCGCGACGCTTAATTTGAATGGTGATTATCTTTCAGATGCGTTGGCTGCCGAGGTGGGTGGCATCGGTATCGCGCCCGGCGCTAATTTGTCTGATGATGTGGCCATTTTTGAGGCAACGCATGGCACCGCGCCTAAGTATGCCGGGCAGGATAAGGTGAATCCGGGGTCGGTGATCTTATCGGCAGAGATGATGTTGCGGCATCTGGGCTGGCTTGAGGCTGCGGATTTGATCATCAAGGGTATGGACGGCGCGATTGCGGCGAAAACCGTGACCTATGATTTTGAGCGCTTAATGGATGATGCTACGTTGCTTTCAAGTTCAGAATTTGGCGATGCGATTATCGCTAAAATGTGATGTATGTCGCCCTGAGCAGATTGCTTGCTTCAGAAACTAAAAAACCAGCCGTCTGGCTGGTTTTTCTGCTTCGATCTATTATTGCTTGAATCTAAGTTGGCTATGAATCTAATCTAAACTTTGATGAATCTGCCCCGATTACACTCCACCCATCGATGAATACAGCTTTATAATAGTTATTTGTGCAGCTAACACTTCTTGCCTTAGGTCGACATCGGTCTGATATTTACAGCGTGAAGACCTTTGGGGCCGGGGGCTGTGTCGAACTCGACTGTTTGGCCAGCCTTGAGGCTTTTATAGCCGTCACTTTGAATGGCTGAGTAGTGAGCAAAGAGATCCTCGTTATGCTCCTCGGAGAGGATAAAACCATAACCTTTGGCGTTGTTGAACCACTTTACTTTCCCTGTCTGCATGGAAAGACTCCTAATATCCTGATCCAGTGAAGATGAAGAATGCTAATGCAACCCTCAACTGCAGCCCTCGGTGCTGTTAATATATAGATTAAGAGGACCGCAAATTCCTTTACGTCTTCGCAGGGACACCAGATACTCATCACTCCTGCTGCGAACAATTATAGCATGCAGAATTCGGTCGTGTGGATAGGCGTGCAATAAATGTTCAATAGTTAATTGATTTACCCTAAAAGACAGATTTTCATGGAAACTACAAAGACACTGAAAACCATTCGTCTTGCGAATGAGCCTTCCGAAGGCGAAGACTATCCCGAACACGGGTTGGTGACAGAAGAGGCGAAGCCCGAGCTAAAGCGGCCTTCGATGTACCGTGTGGTGCTGATGAATGATGACTATACGCCGATGGACTTTGTTATCGAGGTGCTAATGGCGATCTTTAATATGAACGAAGAAAAAGCAACGCAGGTGATGTTAGCGGTGCATACACAAGGAAAAGGTGTCTGTGGCGTCTATACTCGTGATGTAGCCGAAACTAAAGCTGCGATGGTGAATCAATATGCAAGAGACAACAAACATCCCTTGCTGTGTGAAATTGAAAGTGTATAGGGGGCCGCTATGCTGAACCGAGAGCTAGAAGACACGCTCAGTGCAGCCTTTAAAGCCGCTAAAGAGAAGCGTCACGAGTTTATGACGGTAGAGCACTTGTTGCTCGCGTTACTTGATAACCATGCAGCAACGGATGTGCTGAATGCATGTGGTGCGGACCTGGATAAGCTTCGCCAGACACTGGTCGATTTTATCGACGAAACAACGCCCCTGTTACCTGACGATATTCCGAACATCGAAACGCAGCCTACGCTTGGTTTTCAGCGTGTGTTGCAGCGCGCGGTGTTCCATGTGCAGTCATCCGGCAAAAGTGAAGTTACGGGTGCCAATGTGCTGGTCGCGATCTTCAGTGAGCAGGAGAGCCAGGCGGTTTTTGTTCTGCAGCAGCAGGGCGTAGAGCGTATCGATGCGGTGAACTTCATATCGCACGGTATTTCTCGTGTATCTGACCATCAGCACGATGTCGGTGAGACACCAGTTGAGGGTGAGGCCAAGGAAGATTCTGATAAAAGTCCATTGGCGAAGTACGCGGTTAATCTCAACGTAGAAGCCTCTCAGGGGCGTATCGATCCGCTGGTGGGTCGTGACTCCGAGGTCGAGCGCGTGGTGCAGATTTTGTCACGTCGCAGAAAAAATAATCCGTTGCTGGTCGGTGAGGCGGGTGTGGGCAAGACCGCTATTGCTGAAGGCCTGGCAAAACGGATCGTAGAGCAGCAGGTACCTGAAATTATCGAAGATTCGGTGGTCTATTCACTGGATCTGGGCGCATTGTTGGCCGGTACTAAATATCGTGGTGATTTTGAGAAACGCCTGAAAGCATTGTTGAGTGAGATTCGTCGTCAGGAACATGCCATTCTGTTTATCGACGAGATTCATACCATTATTGGCGCCGGTGCTGCATCGGGTGGCTCGATGGACGCATCCAATCTCCTGAAGCCGATGCTGAGTTCCGGTGCGATCCGATGCATTGGATCGACTACGTTCCAGGAATTCCGTGGCATCTTCGAAAAAGATCGTGCGTTGGCGCGTCGATTCCAGAAAGTCGATATTCTTGAGCCAACGGTTGAGGATACTTATCAGATCTTGAAAGGGCTTAGTGGTCGTTTCGAAGAGCATCATGATATCGAATACGATGATGAAGCGTTGCGCGCAGCTTCTGAGCTGGCTGACCGATATATCAACGACAAGCACATGCCTGATAAAGCGATTGATGTCATTGATGAGGCTGGTGCGTATCAAAGACTTCTGCCGCCTGAGCTGCGTAAGAAGCAGATTACGGTAGAAGACGTTGAGGCGGTTGTGGCGAAGATTGCACGGATACCACCTAAGAGTGTATCTGCATCTGATAAAGATCTGTTATCTAAACTGGACTCCAACCTGAAAATGGTTGTGCTGGGGCAGAATGAGGCCATTGATACGCTGGCTTCAGCGATTAAGTTGTCCCGTGCAGGTCTCAAAGAGCCGAATAAGCCTGTTGGTAGTTTCCTGTTCTCAGGTCCTACAGGTGTTGGTAAGACCGAGGTCACTAACCAGCTCGCCCGTTTGATGGGTATTGAGCTGGTGCGTTTTGACATGTCTGAGTACATGGAGCGTCACACTGTATCTCGACTGATCGGTGCGCCTCCTGGGTATGTTGGCTATGATCAGGGCGGTTTGCTGA
>NZ_JBFGYC010000448.1:0-3362 GCF_041587635.1 Pontibacterium sp.
GCGAGGATCGCCAGCGTGATCATTAACTCGACCAGCGTAAATCCCCTGCAATATCCCGCTTTAATATGTTCTGTACCTTCCATATTTGGAAATAACCGTCCCATGATTCTATTCGTACCAACTTGAAATACTGCCGATGTAAATCGGTATTTATTATCAACAGCTGACAAAACTCGATGAATTAAAAGCTAATGAAACCACCATTCAATAAATATGCCATGACAACGCGATAAAACTGATCAATATTAATACAGTTTTATAGGTCGTTAATAGTATTAAACTGGCTTAAACATCGCGGCAAGATGACGCATGTCGGTGTTACACGACTATCGTAGAAGAGAGCTGGTATAAAGATGAGTATAAAGCCCACAAGCATGGCCGTGAGCCTTATTAACAGATCCCTCTGACAGTGGTAAAAGCCAACATCCTTGTTACGGCCACATACTGCAGTTCGGCTATCAGTTTAACTGAATCCAGGACTGACGCCCCAATTTATCTCCACTGGATTCACGCACGGTTTCAACCGCACCGCTGGAGCCGGAGAAATATTTCAACTCTTTGGTACCGGTTGAGATCACTGCCGGTGTTTTCACAATACCGACCGTTGATTCGCGGCCGGAGACCGGCACTGTCAGCTCTGATGTCTGTCCAAAGTCGTCTGTAATCGTCACGGTGACGTAATCATTATTATCAATGGCCAGATCATTATTCACATCAAACGGCGAAACACTCAAACGGGCGCCACTTTCTAAATCTACCTCCATCAGCCAACCACTGCCTCCGAATTCGCAGAGATCGGCGGAGGGCGCCAGCGTAGTATAGATAATCCGTCCACCACGCACGATCGGATTCGCGACAACGCGCTCCCCGGGATAGCTACTGGAATCCAGATCCAGATACCAACCATCCTTAGCGGTGTAATCCACTTCATAGTCCGTGGTAATACGGTAGTTTGTATCACTGGCAGCCACATATTGTTCAACAAGAATATCCTGCGCCAGTAAGTCATCCCGGCTGGTAACCGCACTGCCATTATCACGGATACCGTAAAAGGTCTGCATCTGCGTCGAGGTGGGATCATCCGTGTAGATATAGCGTCCCGTACCAAACAGTACAATCACGCCGCCCTCACTGAGATCAGCCACTTCAGGACGAGATGTAATGGCCTGCGTACTGGTGCAGTCAGCAGTCGTACAGGCCTGATAAAGTGGTTGCGGGGTACTTCCTTGAGAGAATGCCACACCCCAACCATTACGGTTGCTGCTGCTCAGATCAAATTTCCAGAGATTACCGTACAGGTCGCCTGCATACACCGTATCAGCAATTTTATCGCCATCACTGTCCACAGGTAGCGGCGACGACAAACCGTTAGGAGCTGACGCTGTACCATTGGCCTCAGTATCAATAAACACCACATCGCTAGGGTCTTCCATATTGACGATGTACAGCCCGGCTTTATGGTTAGCACTTTCGTATCCATTGCCGAAAATCGCGGCCCAGGTGCCATCAGGAAGCTTCACAACCGAAGCATTCCCAAAGGTGTAACCTAATTCAGCCAAATCCGTACTATCCAGATCCCAGAGAACATCACGAGCTGTAAAATTAAACGGATCAGACACATCCAGCGCATATACACCGGCACCACCACCTGCCAGCAGACCAACCAATACCGTACCCCAGCGGGTGGTATCTGAAACCCCATCGTCGTTGTAATCGATATAGGCATCCGCCACCCGAATAGAGCCATCGACAAAATAGGTGTGGCTGTAATTGGTATCAGATAGGTTGCTCAATTTGGCATAAAGCGCCTTAGGGATATAGGCGAAAACCTCTTCCCCTTCACAGGCTTCGGTATCAGCATCGCAGGGCACCGATATACTTCCAATAGCACCTTCAGCCCGCATGCCATGGAGCATTCCATCATTACTCCCCACATAGATCATCTCTTCGCGAGCAGCCTTGTTAGTGCTCACACTGTCATCGGTGAGGTAGACGTAATAGCTATCAATAGCAGCACCACTCACGGTAACCGTTGGTGCAACGCCATAATATTCAAAGCTTTCATCCGAGGCGAAGATCGGATCGGAATGTACAATATCTCCCAATCGCCCACTGCGACTGCGGAAATCGCTTCCTTCGTATGTTGTATCACCGCGCAGATAAGCGACGCGGTCACGACCACGGCTATCGGTGGTGCCATTCAGTGTATTTAGCGCGCTCATTTGCGCGCTACTGAAAGAACCTGCATCCCAGGCAGTAGTATTAAATGCGAAACCGTTATGACTGTGACTGCTGTAGATATTACGCAGACTCGCCGAAGGGATCAGGTCTGCTGCATCCCATTGTAATGCCCCCACATCCCCTGTAGTCGAATTCAAAGCATACGCGCGAAACTGACCACTCCAATCACCGCTATTAAACCGGGCTTGATAGATTTTGGAGTTGGCATCGAGACGGGTCGAGTTGGTCGCCACGGTTGCCGCGCTGGATGTACGCGACTCAATACTGGCAATGGCCGCGGTGAAAGAGGAGACAAGAGAAGCGGGATCTTCTGCACTGAGGAATTCTCCGCGCCCATTCCACGCCGCATGACGCATATCGTCGATCGTTGTACTCTCGTCGCTGACAGGCGTCGGCCAGTCAAAGCTAGTGGCATTCGCATCGGGATTAGCACTCAGTGTTCCGTCTACCCCAAAAGACACCGTGTAGGTCACCAGATGTTGCTGCGTATTGCTGTCATCCGGTGTGCCGGGCACATTGTTATCCAATGTACTCAGATCGGTCTCGTAGTAGTGCATCGCCACATCCGCCAGCGTATTAGATACGCCGTCAGCCTGATCATGGTAGACACCACCATCATATTCGGTATCACTGCCATCACCATCGCTGGTCGAACCACTATCAGCATTACCGACACTAGGCTCACTGCCGTTCCAGTAACCATCCGACATCACCACCGAGAAGTTTTGCTGACAGGAACCTCCCGAGGCCTCATTTAGAATCGGTGTTGGTTTTGTCGAACCAAACAGGGAGGTCGATAGCGCAGTCACCGTAGTGCCTTTGAAATACTCCCCTACCTGCTCCAATTTAGTACGCAAAGGGGTATTACCGCTGGAACCGATACTAGAGATCTGCGCCATAAGGTCAGCTCTATTGGTGCCGGCTGTCACATCTTCAACGGGGAATCCAACACTGTTGTTCCGGTGCAATGTTGCCAGCCCCAGGCGCTGAGAGGAGCCACTCACCAAACTGAGTAGCGCGGCTTTCATCACATACTCGCGCTTGCGGTAGTAGGTATACCAGTTGGCAAAGTTAGTCTTCTGATCGGCGGTCATTACCGTGTTCACACCAAAGCCCGATAC
>NZ_JBFGYC010000449.1:0-3343 GCF_041587635.1 Pontibacterium sp.
GCGAATCACTGCCATTACCGGATACACGCAGCTCCTTGCCCGCCGCTCAACCCCAGCAAGCTAAGCTGGAGATTCCGGCCCCTGCGGCGCAAGCAACGCCTGCTGTATCAACACCTAACGCAACTCCCGCGGTCGACGAGAACTGGGTCCGCTACACCATCGGCAAAGGTGACACCCTTTCTTCGCTTTTTTCGAAAGCGGGTCTGAGCTCTCAGGACGTTTACAGCGTTACGAACGCCTCGCGTCACAATAAGGGTTTATCTCGAATCTATCCCGGCCAGGAAATTTCATTCCTGATCGAGAACAACGAGCTGAAGAAACTCCGCCTGATTCGTTCGAAACTGCTAAGTACACAGATTGAAAAAACCGAAAACGGCTACGTTTCCCAGATCATCGAACGCAAACCCGAGATTCAACACCGATATGCCAGCGGCGTTATAAATTCGTCGCTATTTGTTGATGCAGAGAAAGCCGGACTTTCTAACCGCATGATCATGTCTTTAGCTTCGATCTTTGGCTGGGATGTAGATTTTGCACTGGATATTCGTCAGGGCGATAGCTTCAGCGTTATTTACGAAGAGCGCTTCCTCGATGGAAAAATGATTGGGGAAGGCAATATCATCGCGGCACAGTTTACTAACCAGGGACGATTAGTGACGGCACTGCGTTTTACCGATAGCAACGGCACGAGCAGCTATTACACGCCTAACGGGAAAAGCATGCGCAAGGCTTTTCTGCGGACGCCGGTTGATTTTGCCCGCATCAGCTCTCGCTTTAACCTGAAACGCAAGCATCCCGTTCTTAATCGTATCCGTGCCCATAAAGGTACCGATTATGCCGCACGCACCGGCACACCAATCAAAGCTTCAGGTGACGGTAAAATCATCTGGCGCGGCACCAAGGGCGGCTTTGGCCGAGCGGTTATCATTCAGCATGGTAGCAACATCACTACCCTGTATGCCCACATGTCGAAATACCGCAAAGGCCAGCGCTCAGGTAGCCGGGTCAAACAAGGTGATATCATCGGTTATGTCGGTCAGTCGGGGCTGGCCAGTGGACCTCACCTGCACTATGAGTTCCGTCTAAACGGCGTACACAAAAATCCAATGCGCGTAAAGTTTCCAAACGCGGCTCCTATTCCAAAGAAAGAGCGCCCTGCATTCAAGGCGGTCGCCGCTACACTCATGACACAACTTGAGTCCTACCGCACCACTCAAGTGGCTGTTTTACAGCAATGAAAGAACACGACATCTTTATCGGGCTGATGTCTGGAACCAGCCTTGACGGTATCGACGCGGTCGCGGTTCGCTTTGCACCAACATTTGAGTTATTGGGGAGTTGCAGCTGCGAACTGCCAAGCACGGTACGCGATCAGATTTTGACGCTCTGCACCCCCGGCAATGATGAAATTGACCGCATGGGCAAACTGGATCAAACATTGGCTCAACTGTTTGCAGATGCGGCGCTGAAGCTTATGGCAACGCTGAATATGAGTGCCGATCAGGTGACAGCTATTGGCAGCCATGGACAAACAATCCGGCATCGCCCTGAACACGGTTTCACACTGCAAATTGGTAATCCCAGTCTGATCAGTGAACTGACGGGGATCACCACCGTAGCCGACTTCCGACCGCGCGACATCGCTGCAGGAGGCGAAGGTGCGCCCTTGGTCCCTGCCTTTCACAAAGCCCTGTTTTCCGACCGGCAACATGCCCGCATTGTCTTGAACATCGGCGGCATGTCGAATATCACGTGGTTACCGGCCGATCAGTCCCAAACCGTCATGGGTTACGATACCGGCCCGGGCAACGTCTTGTTGGATGGATGGATTTCCGAGCACCAACAGCGCAGTTATGACGCCGAAGGCTTTTGGGCTGCGCAAGGTAACGTAGACAGCCAACTGTTAGACCAGCTACTAAGCCTTCCCTATTTCAGCAAGCCTGCCCCCAAAAGCACCGGCCGCGAACAATTTAATATGGCATGGCTACAGGAACAGATGACGCTCTGTCGCAGCACCTCTGCCCCACAAGACGTGCAAGCTACATTGCTGGAACTCACTGCCCGCACCATCAGTGATCAGATATGTACATTTTCACCAGAAGGCGTCTCAGACATTTTCGTATGCGGTGGTGGTAGTCATAACCAGACGTTGCTTAAACGTCTGTCACAGCTACTGAGTCCGATTAAGGTCAACACAACAGACGCATTGGGATTACACCCTGACTGGGTTGAAGCCTGCGCCTTTGCCTGGCTGGCGAAACAAACGCTCAACGGCCTGAGTGGTAACCTACCGGATGTAACCGGCGCACGCGGGGAACGCATTTTGGGTGCAATTTACCCGGCATAGATATCGCGGGCGTTTCAGAAGCGAAATAAAGAGCGGGATGATCGGACGACCATCCCGTTATGGGGATCAGATAGAGAACGAGGAACCACAACCACAGGTGGTGGTTGCGTTCGGGTTGTTAATCACAAACTGAGAACCCGCTAAGCCCTCTTTGTAATCCACTTCGGACCCGACCAGGTATTGGAAGCTCATCGCGTCCACAACCATCTCTACACCATTACGCTCAATGGTGGTGTCATCTTCGGCAACAGCTTCATCAAAGGTAAAGCCGTAAGAGAAACCGGCACAACCACCACCGGTGATATACACCCGCAGTTTCAGGTTATCGTTCTCTTCCTCTTCAATCAGATTGCGCACCTTATTCGCCGCAGCGTCGGTGAACATCATTGAAGCTTCCGCAGTTGGATCTACTGTTTCAATCATCTTGCAATAACACCTACTTAGTCAGGCGGACATTATCAGCTTAACCAAGCAATTCAGTCAAGTATTAAAGATGCCTTATGGCATCATACCCACTTGTTCCAGACCCGCGGTCTCTGGCAGGTCAAACATGATATTCATGTTCTGTACCGCCTGACCGGCTGCCCCTTTCACCAGATTATCGATCACAGATAAGACCACAACAGTGTCCTGATTACCCGGGCGATGCACGCTGATACGGCACTGGTTAGCGCCTTTTACGCTGCGGGTTTCTGGATGACTGCCTGCGGGCATCACATCAACGAATGGCTCGTTGGCATAACGCTCTTCGAACATTTTTTGCAGGTCATGATCCACCGGATCACGCAGAATTCCGTACAAAGTTGCGTGAATACCACGAATCATCGGCGTCAGGTGCGGCACAAATGTCAATCCAACCGGGCGTTCTGCTGCGGCGGACAAACCTTGCTTAATCTCTGGCAGGTGACGGTGTCCCGGAACGGCATATGCCTTCATGCTTTCACTGCTTTCACACAGCAAAGAGCCAACATTGGCACCCCGTCCAGCACCACTCAC
>NZ_JBFGYC010000450.1:0-3329 GCF_041587635.1 Pontibacterium sp.
ATGCCCGCCGTCGTTGCGGTACACGACCGCTCCACGTACGGAGAAACCTCGGAAGAGCTGGGAGATAAGCGCTTGGCGGTGCGAGTCGACTCGGTATTTCTGGAGATTCTGCGTAACCGTTACCCCAATGCAACGATCCTGCCCGTCAACACCGTCAGCGAAGGGCTGAAGCGGGTAGAAACGCAAGATGTCTTCGGCTTTATCGATGCGCCTGCCAGCATTAGTCACACCCTGCAAAAAGAGCATATGCTGGGCATCACCCTGTACGATACGCTGAACGATCAGTGGGATATCAGTGTGGCGGTACGGCGAGATAATCAAGTCCTGCTGGACGTATTCAATAACGCCATCGCAAACCTGTCGCCGCGGGAACACAACAGCATCGCCAATCAGTGGTTGAACATCAACTACGCCTATAAAGTGGACTACACCCATATCTGGCTGATTGGCGCCGCATTCTGTTTGCTGATACTACTGATCGCTTATCGCTACAAGGTCATATCTGACTACAACACCCAATTGAAGTTCATGGCACAACACGACCCACTCACGGGTATCTATAACCGCAATAAACTCTACGAATATCTGAACAACGAACTCAAGCTGTATCAACGTTATCAACGTCATTTTGCGGTCATCTTTTTTGACGTTGATGACTTTAAACAGGTAAACGATTCCTATGGTCACAACGAGGGTGATCGTGCACTGAGTCAGCTGGCCAGCATTGTGAATCAGGAGCTCCGCGAAACCGACCACTTTGGTCGCTGGGGCGGTGAGGAGTTTCTGATCGTGCTGCCTGAAGCCCGATTATCAACGGCGTTGCTGATTGCTGAAAAGCTACGTCAGGCAATAGCGTCATACGATTTTCACTTTGATAATCATCCAATCACCTGTAGCTTTGGTATCGCCGAGGTACAGGAGGGCGATACAATTGAAACCTTGATACACCGCGCAGACGAGGCATTGTATTTCGCGAAGAGTGAAGGGAAAAACTGCACCCGATCTGCACAGCCCTCAGCCGAGTCAGCATAAACCGACAGACCCGTTTTCAAATAAGGACATATCCATGCCGTTCCAGCTCAGGCTGCGTCAGCTTCCCTTTTACTGCCTGCTTTTTCTCGTAACCTATCTCAGCACTATGCCCTCCGTAGAGACACCCGGCGTGGATCTATCTGACAAAATCCTGCACTTTCTGGCCTATTTTGGCGTCGCAGGGGCTGCCTACTTTGGCTTTCCCAAAGCCAGCTGGCGATTGGCTGCGTTTGTCATTCTCTGGGGTATAGGGATTGAACTGGTGCAATGGCAACTGCCCACCCGGATGTTTGAGCTTCTGGATATTCTGGCCAACAGTTTAGGATGTCTGGCAGGCTGGCAGCTTATGCAACTGCTTCGTCATCTGTACCGACGTATAACCGCCTAAGGTCTATCCCTCTGATCGATAACCCCCGGCCAATACCGGGGTGTAGATCTTATCTGTATCCCTTATCTCCATATCGGTTGCAGTCGTGAACATGCACAACCTACCACCATGACAAACTTGTCACTTACCACAATCTAAATATGTCAAAAATGTCACACCAAACAGATAACCCATCTTTACACCATTCTAATCAACAAAACATTATTCTTTAATATCAATCAGTTACAGAAAAACAAATTAGTTGGCACCGCCATTGCTATATACCTGACAAAGCGAAAGATATTTAGATTATGCGAGGAACCAAGCTATGTCACATGATGCACAAGGTGTTGAAGTAATCGGCGTTGTCCCTACTGTTCTGATGGTTCTGGGCGGGCTGGCTGTCGCCATTTTCCCACTGCTGGTTCAAATCGGTCTGTTGCTCTAAAAAATCTGCAAACAAGTCCGAGACGGTCTCTGAAAATCAGAGTCGTGTCGGACTTGTTCGTAAATACCCTGAAGGTTCCAACCCTCGATTCCTTCCCGTTCTATCACCCTGCCCAATCAGGGTTTTCGCCGGAGCATTGCTCCGGCTTTTTATTGCACGCGATAAATCTCGGTGTCTGGGTGGAACGCATACCAGGCAAACCAGAAAACGTTCACCGCAGGCAGCTCGGCCCCTGCTTCATTAAAAACCCGCCCGGTACGCTTTCGCGTATCAAAACGAATTTCTAAGGTACGACCGGCAAAGTTATCCCACACCAGCTGGACCTTCTGCTTAGCCAGTTCAGCAAACGGGTAGGCTTTGAAGTGACCGTTGATCTCTACACCCAACACGCGCTCTTTGGGATGATATTTCTGACTACTAAAGGCCACCGGGAAAAAGACACCGTCATCGCTAGCATACTGTTGATAAGGGTTATAACGGTAATCGCGCCGATAGCCTGTTTCCCGGCTCAGCACCGAGCCTTGTGGATAACGCTTGCGCCAGTCAGACCAGACCTCAAGGTTTAGAGGCAGCATCTCAAGACGCTCACCTTTCAGCGGCCCTGAAATCGCTTGTGTTTTCAGCTGCGACCAGAGAGATTGGGTTTCATGATCATAGAGCAAGACATCGCTGTTATAGAGCAACCCGGAAACGCCAAACGTCAGGTTTCTGCCTGCGACGTTGGGGGAGAAGGCCATGCCACTGCCGCACAAGGGACAGTAGGTAATCAGTACCGGTTTTCCGGCAATCTGGTCATTGACCACTTCATGCCAGTTAAGAATGGCCAGCGGGTAGGCACGTTGCTGCCCCTGCCAGTCCAATGTCAGTACCAGCGCATCGGGCTTAAGCCAGTTGGATTGCTCAACAGATTGAAAACGGGGATCAGAAATTGCAGGGATGCCGTCCTTTTCAGGACCACCGGCATGAATTTCATCTGCAGGAATGAGGGAATCAGATATATCAAAGCCGTTGTACGCCTGCACATGGGATCGAATAACCCAGACAACAAGCAATGCAAACGTGACGACCAGCCAGAATCGGGAGGTTCGAAATATCGCCATAGCAAACACTCAGAGCTGTAATGTCTGATGTTTTTGATCAATTACTATGGAAAAAATTCAATTTCGGCTGAATGCCTAAAGGAGGATTACCGATTGGTGCAGATGGGGAGACTCGAACTCCCACGCCCTTGCGAGCACTAGCACCTGAAGCTAGCGTGTCTACCAATTCCACCACATCTGCGTCGGTTTCGTATTTTTTGTCCGGTTACGGTCCGGCTGATCGGTCACTTTCGGAGTAGTTCACCTACTTCATTTTAGCCTCGTGAGCTTTGTGAAGTTGGTGCAGATGGGGAGACTCGAACTCCCACGCCCTTGCGAGCACTAGCACCTGAAGCTAGCGTGTCTACCAATTCCACCACATCTGCTTCGAAAGTGGGGCGTA
>NZ_JBFGYC010000451.1:0-3329 GCF_041587635.1 Pontibacterium sp.
CATCGGTATTTGTTACAAAACCTGTTCCGTCGTAATACTGGATAAACACGGGCTGGTTCAGAGAAGAGGTTTCGGGCCCGTAGGTGTTCTGGATCTGCATCCGCCCATAGCGAACTTCGGTTTTTGCTCCCACCGCCGCATGATCGTTGCCTCCATCTCCCGAAATATCGACATCAAAGCTGTTCAGTGTTGCATCACCGTCGTTTGGAGCAATGGCTAAGGTCAGATCGGTATAGGGCGCATCCTCAACGTCTTTCCCTCCCTCCTTCTTGCGTTTTAGCAACAGTTCCAAAGTGATAGAGCCGCTACCCTCCACCCAGATAAAAGAATCAGCAATCGCATTCTTTTCGTCTGTTTCCGTAATATCCGGCTGTCGTGCGCTTAGATCAGTCATCTCGCCAACCGAAGGCGCATTGATCAACTTAAAGTCCAGCTGATCAACGTCGTTTAACTTGGCAAATCCACCTTCAGCCGAATAGTTTAGTGTGACCTCGTTTGCTGTATTCTGCGCAACCAATACGAAATTAGTTTCGAACTCTTCCCCCATATAGGTGAAATCTGAAGCCGGTGAGCAGCTAAGATCATGTCTATCTGTAACGCCGGTCCCACCTGCCCCAATAGCAAAGTGGGCGGGGTAAAAGCGACCGATATCATCGCTGATTGCCGAAGGAATGGTCTGCCCCATATACGATGATTCCGCAGCAGTGATAGTAAACACACCCACTTCGTCAATCGTTTGATTGTTGATGGTCACTTCGCCACCGGATTCGATATTCACGGAGGTTACACCTAAATCCCCGTCTGAACCCACAACAGGTGCTTCGAGTTTATGGCTGAGTTCAATGCCATTCAGCAAGAAATTTGGTGTGGGGCCACTATTATCACAATAATTGGCCGGAGTACTTTCTCCCGTTTGCCATCGCCGCGCAGACACTTTCAGCTTAAAGTCTGCTCCCGCAGCTGCATATGGATCACAAGACGCATCCCCGGTACCACAGACAAAAGGATCATCACTTGCATCCAGTGCTTCTATGCACAACCCTGCCGGTGACACCACAAAAGCATTGCTGCTGCCCGTCACCGTAGCCGTACCTTCAAGCTCATCATCAACTGACAGTTCTGCTTGTGCATGGAGTTTTATCTCACCCGCATCAAGGTAGGCAAACTCGAACTCACTTTCACCATCCCCATTAAACGCCAGCGATACCGTGGTATAACCCTCAGCCAAGCTATCAAGCGATGTCCCATCGATGGTTAAGCCGTCTTGGGCGGTCGCACAGGTACCCGGTGTCTCACAGCTGTACGCAATACCCACATCTACAGTCGAACCAGGGTTCAGGGCAACACAGGCACCGGTCTCAGCATCTGTCTTGAGCGCACTCAGAGTCACGTTATCGCTGTCTTTTCCTGAAATTTGGGCAGCAATTGTGCTGAAGCTGAAGGCTGTATCCTGAAATATAATCGTACCTTCAGCTTCCGGCGCGCTGATCTCATCCCCATCCATCACATCAATATCGATGGTTTCCGGATCGGTGTTGATCAGGTCAAAAGTCACTGAAGTTTCTTCGCCATCAAAGGTATAGGTATTGGGGCTCCCAAACGAACCACTTCCAGACTTGAGAGACCAGCTATCCACACCCGGGTCAGTCGTTAACGTAATCACGGTGTCAGCTAAAGGTGCGACGGGATTACCGTCAACGTCATACGCGGTGATCACCACTTGCGCGGCCTCACAGGTCAGCGCGGTTGCCGGAGCAGAGATACCGTAGTGATCAACAGGGGAAAGGTCGGCACACTCTCGCAACGATCCATCCAGGTTCTTTCCTTCGTTCTGGAAGTTATAGATGGTCGCGATGTGATCACTACTGAGGGCTCCCTCAAACACCAGCACTTCGTCAAAATCTCCGTGCGCTGAACGCCCGGTTCCCGGACCCGCGGTATAAGAACTGCGGTTATCACCAAAGTAGAGGCTAAAGATATCGCCTAATGTCCCGGAAAAGTCTCGCTCCAGCGCTTTAGATCCGTTCACGTAGGCCTTCATTTTCCCGCTATCAGCGTCTACGGTGACCGCTAAATGAACCCAGGTATCAGAGGTGAAGTTGTAACTCGTTGAACTTTTCTGGCGGAAATCACCGTCCGAGGTATTTTCCAGACCGAACTCCAATCGCCCATCACTCTCCTTGGCGAGATAGTAGTAGATCTTGCTTCCTGTGGTACCCGATGCATCCATCAACACCCGCGTATTGCCATCGTTCCAGGCATTGCTCGGTCGATACCAGAAGCTAACGGTATGTGCATCACCCACACCGTTAAGGTCAATCTCCGAATCAATCGCATAGATATCATCAGCGTCGGAATTGGAACCGATACTACCGGCCCGACAAATTTTACCTTCCGCAATATTTCGGACAGGGCTGGTTACGTCGACTTCATCCACCCAACCCACAAGGGACCCGTGGTTATTGTTACCACTGCTATCTTTGACTTCATTGGCAACACCGCTCCAACGGATCTCGTCAAAACGCAGCTCGGCGAGTGGTTCAAACGTTATCTGACAATCCAAAGGCTCACGTGTGCTGCCGTCTGCATTATTACCGGCCAGCTCATTGGTATAGATGCTATTGGCGTCGCTGCTGCTTAACGCACGGTTATACACCTTGAACTCATCCATCAGGCCTTCAAAGCTCTGAGAGGACGAAAAACTACCACCGTAGGAATCCTGTTCCTGCCCGATAACCACAGCATCTCTGGGCACGGACAACGCGCCGGTACCCAACCCGGTATCACACTCCTGCAAGCTGCCGTCAACATACAGGCAGCCGCGATCATCCTGACGCGTGACGACCAGATGATGCCAGGCACCATTGGTCAGTGTGACACCGCTATCGAGATAAACATCATCATCTTTGATCTGAAGGCGTACACGACTGCTGTTGACCAGATAGATCTCCAGCTCGTCATCATCGGTATTGGAGCCCAATGCCTGAAGAATCTCTTGCTGACCTTTACTGGTCGAGGTTTTTATCCACAGGGACACGGACAGATCATCAAGGCCATTAATCAATGAACGAGGCAGATCCACCCAGTCATCCGTACCGGTAGCAGAGAGATCGAGGGCTTTACCCACCCGCGCCTCATCCACCGTACTCACCTCATTTGCAGTGGCGGAATAAGTGTCCTGCTGATCGGCAAGGACGCTTTCCACCGTACATTCATCAAATCGATACTCAGCGATCGGTTCAGGACTTTCCGCGGGACCTCCACTACAGATCTCGCCCAGCTGGGCACTGGTCACTGCAGAAACATCATAGGTCACAGTAGATGAAGAC
>NZ_JBFGYC010000452.1:0-3322 GCF_041587635.1 Pontibacterium sp.
TAAAACACGAAACAAGCAGAGAGTACGAAATGATGAGCCCCTAAGCATTTGAATTTAAAGGATCTCACGAGGAAGGTGACCACAATGAGTATTTTTGAGCATTATAGAGCCCGTTACGAGTCCACGAAGCAAGAAGAGATGTCTCTAGATGAGTATCTCGCGCTGTGTAAAAAAGACCAGTCGGTATATGCCGATGCTGCTGAAAGGATGCTAGAAGCTATTGGAGAACCGGAGCTAGTTGATACAGCCTCCGACCCAAGACTTAGTCGCATCTTCTCAAATAAACTGATCAAACGTTACCCTGCGTTCAGCGAATTTTATGGAATGGAAGACGCTATTGAAAATATCGTCTCTTACTTCAAACATGCCGCCCAGGGATTGGAAGAACGTAAACAGATCCTTTACCTCCTTGGCCCGGTGGGCGGTGGTAAATCCTCATTGGCCGAACGTCTGAAGTTTTTGATGCAGCATGTGCCCTTTTATGCGATCAAAGACTCGCCAGTATTCGAATCGCCACTTGGCCTGTTCAACCCGGAAGAAGATGGCCAGATTCTGGAAGAAGAGTACGGCATTCCTCAGCGATACCTGAAGGGTGTTATGTCACCTTGGGCAGTGAAACGCCTACATGAATTCGGTGGCGACCTGTCTAAATTCCGCGTCGTCAAACAGTACCCGTCTATCCTCGATCAGATCGCTATCGCGAAAACTGAACCGGGTGATGAAAACAACCAGGATATTTCCAGCCTGGTGGGTAAAGTTGATATCCGAAAATTGGAAGAGTTCGCTCAACATGATCCTGATGCCTATAGTTTCTCCGGTGCTCTTTGCCGTGCAAACCAAGGTATGATGGAATTTGTAGAGATGTTTAAAGCACCTATTAAAGTGCTGCATCCTCTGCTGACAGCTACACAGGAAGGTAACTACAACAGCACCGAAGGCATGGGAGCAATCCCGTTCAACGGTATTCTGCTGGCCCACTCCAATGAATCTGAGTGGCAAACCTTCAAGAACAACCGAACAAACGAAGCCTTTATCGACCGTGTATATATTGTAAAAGTACCGTATTGCACCCGCGTCACTGAAGAGATCGAGATTTATGCCAAACTGCTGGAACACAGCTCTCTGGCTGAATCCCCTTGTGCACCTGATACACTCAATATGCTGGCACAGTTCTCTGTACTCTCTCGCATTAAGTCACCTGAAAACTCCAGTGTTTTCTCAAAAATGCGGATCTATGACGGAGAGAACCTGAAAGACACCGATCCAAAAGCCAAGTCTTTGCAGGAATATAAAGATTCAGCCGGTGTCGATGAAGGGATGGATGGCCTGTCGACCCGCTTCGCATTTAAGATCCTGTCTAAAGTATTCAACTTCGACTCTTCCGAAGTCGCGGCCAACCCCGTTCACCTGATGCACGTTCTGGAAAAAGAGATCGAACAGCAACAGTTCCCGGCTGAAGTACATGAGCGCTACATCGGCTTCCTGAAAGAATTCGTGATGCCAAAATACATCGAGTATTTAGGCAAAGAAATTCAGACCGCCTATCTGGAATCCTATTCAGAGTACGGCCAGAACATTTTCGACCGCTATGTCACTTATGCCGATTTCTGGATTCAGGATCAGGAATACCGTGACCCTGAAACCGGTGACATCCTTGACCGGGTAGCGATCAGTGAAGAACTCGAGAAAATTGAAAAACCTGCTGGTATCAGTAATCCAAAAGATTTCCGCCATGAAATCGTGAACTTCGTTCTGCGCGCACGGGCCTCCAATCACGGCAAGAACCCGGCCTGGTCCAGCTACGAGAAAATGCGTACTGTGATTGAGAAGAAAATGTTCTCTAACACAGAAGATCTGCTTCCAGTGATCTCCTTTAACGCCAAAGCCTCCAGCGACGATCAGAAGAAGCACAGCGAATTTGTTAAACGCATGATTGAACGCGGATATACCGAGAAACAGGTTCGCCTGCTTTCTGAGTGGTATATCCGGGTACGTAAGTCGCAGTAAGCGCTGTATAGCGCGCTGCCCAGAGAGCCGGAGTGCTCTCTGGAGATTACGGATCAATTAGCTGGTCGCTGTTTACGCACGCAGTAAGCGAGGCATCGGCCCTTCATGGGGATCGGAAGTATGAGCTATATCATCGACCGCCGCCAAAACGCGAAGAAAAAGAGCACGGTAAACCGTCAACGCTTTCTTAAACGCTATAAAAAGCACATCAAAGAAGCCGTTGAAGATGCGGTAAACAGTCGCTCCATCACCAATATTGACCAGGGTGGATCTGTCACGATTCCGCGCCGAGACATCTCTGAACCAATATTCCATCATGGTCCTGGCGGCAAAACGAAGCGGGTATTCCCCGGCAATAAGGAATTTGTTGTCGGCGACGAGTTTCAGCGCCCATCAGGTGGTGGCGGTGGCGGTGGATCCGGAGACGGTAGCGCCAGCAATCAGGGTGAAGGGATGGACGACTTCACGTTCCAGATCAGTCAGGAAGAGTTCCTCGACTTTATGTTCGACGGTCTCGAGTTACCTTATCTGGTCAAAAAACAGCTGAAGAACACCACCCAGTTTGAAACCCGTCGGGCAGGTTTCACCAATTCTGGCGCACCTGAGAAAATCCATATTGTGCGTTCCCTGCGTTCAGCGCAGGCACGTCGCGTCGCCCTCTCGGGAAAAGAGCGACGTGAGATCCGAGAGCTGGAGCAAGAGATAGAGACGCTGAGTTCACGGTTACCTGATACGGAAGCCGAACAGCAGATTCTGTGCCTACAGGAAAAAATCGAAGCTCTGCAGGCACGCATCAAGCGTATCCCATGGATCGACGACTTCGATATCAAATACAACAACACTATCAGAGTGCCGGTCCCATCCAGCAAAGCGGTGATGTTCTGCGTGATGGATGTTTCAGGCTCCATGACCCAGAGCATTAAAGACATTGCCAAACGCTTCTTTGTACTGCTGTATCTGTTTCTGAAACGTAACTACAAGCAGATAGAAGTGGTGTTTGTACGCCACCACACCCACGCGAAGGAAGTGGATGAGCAAGAGTTTTTCTACTCACGTGAAACCGGCGGTACGATCGTCTCTAGCGCCCTGAAGCTGACAGGCGAAATTCTGGAAGAACGCTACCCTGCGGGAGACTGGAATATCTATGTTGCACAAGCATCTGACGGGGATAACTGGGATGGTGACTCCAATATCTGCGGGGATCTGTTGCAGAGCAAGATATTACCGAATGTGCAGTATTTCTCATACGTGGAGATCACTACCGGACCTCATCAAAACCTATGGGTGGAATACGAGAAAGTACATTCAAGCTGGA
>NZ_JBFGYC010000453.1:0-3319 GCF_041587635.1 Pontibacterium sp.
CACACAACTACCAAACAGCTTCACTCTCCCTCATCTCTCTGAATTAAAGCGATGGGGGGTATACACTGTGGCAGCAATAACCGTATGGCTTGGCATGGGTAGCGCATTATTGATTCACGAACTCAACCAACTGGAAAAAGTACAGGCGCAGCTTGCTGATCCCTTAAGAGATATCATTGCAGATAATCAGCAAGAACAAGACCTTCAGCTGCAGCTGAAGCAATTGGCACCGCTGTTCACCAATGCCCCACAACCGAGTCAACTCTGGCCCCAGTTAAGTGAACTTCCTTTGAAAGGCACTCAGCTTAGCCGCTTTATGCTAACTGGTGACCAACTGGTACTCGCAGGCACAACCGAGAGTGCCTCAGCACTGCTCGCAAGAATTTCACTATTGAGCTGGGTAGGCGGAGCCGAGTTCACCACACCAGTATCTCGTCAGAAAGATTTGGAGCGGTTTCGCCTGAAGATCTCCATCCAACACTCCCAACAATCAGATACTAAAGAGGCAGGGGAGCCTGAAGTATGAGCCCCAATCGTAAGGCATTGTTACTGGGTGTTCTGGGGACACTACTCATTGCCCGATTCATTATTGTACCTATTGTGAATTGGCAAGAGGAACAACGCTCAGCCAATGAGGCACTGTCAAAGCGAAATATGCGCGCAGAACAGCAGCTAGCAGACTCTGCTCGACCAGCACGTATCACAGAGCTTCAGAAGCAGTTGGATATACTCACTCAACGAGTACCTCAAGTCGCGAATGATTTGGAGTTTCAAATCTCTGTGAATCAAGTACTGGACAGCACAATGCAGGCGCACTCACTGGACGAACGCTCCCGTGCGTGGAATTTTTATGATCAATATCCACGTTTGGCAGAAATCCGCATCAGCCTCGTTGGTCACTTTTATGATGTAGTACATTGGTCACACGCACTTGAGGCTTCTCCTCATTTTATCCAAGTAGCGGAAGTGGATCTGCGTAGAAATAAAAGCAGCTCAGACAACAAAATCCAAGCCAGCTTTATCTTAAGGCGCTACTTTACGCTTCCTGAACATCAGGGGGAGGGTTTTTAATGCCGAAAATTTCCCGTGCTCTGCTCGTCCTAGCAATATTATCATTGATTACTTTAGATCTCTGGTTTCGCCTTCATACACCCGCCATGCAGCTGGGTTCTGCACCTCAGCAATACCTTCTTACTCATGAAACAGCGAGCTTGAAAAATCAAACTCCTCTTCCGCCAGCATTTGACCTTTTCTTCACAGATGTTCGCAGCCAGCTACTGGACAATCAGAACAACGAATTGGAGAACGAGGAAAAAGGGGAGACCCTGTACGAGTCTTATCATCTGCTTGCCATACGCACCAACTCCGATGAATCATTGCGTGCGATCATCGAACTGAGTAAAAAAACACCACCGGACGCCATTATCATGACCGTTGGGGAAGGGGAAACGCTCGGGCAGGCTCGGATACTGGCTATCGAAAGTCGATCGATATTGCTAGAATCTCCTTCCCGTGGACAGTTCCAACTCCATCTGTTTGAACCTGTCGATACATCCGACCAAACCAACACCACCTCTGAACACTGACCCGAGGCTAAATAGCTGTGCGCTATACACCGATCAAAATCAGCTCCGTTTTCCTGGCGGCACTCTTAATACTGAGCGGATGTGCCAGCACGTCTAATACACTGCAGCTACCAGCATCCGGCCTTTCCGTTCAGGAGCAGCCACAGGTCTCTGGTAACGTCACTGACGCGGTTGTGCAGCCCACTACAGATCCGTCGGCAACACTATCGCCGCAGTACACACGCCTCAATACGCTGAAAACAGCCAACCCGACCTTTACGTCCTCAGAGGATGAAATCGCACTTGGTTTCTCCGATACCGAACAGGTAAGCCTGAGCGCTGACCAACTGCCGCTGGAAGAGTTCTTACATCAGGTTTTGGATCAGCTGTTAGCAGTTAGTTATACGGTCGCTCCAAAGCTGGAAAAGCGCTTTAAAGAACCGGTCGTGCTCAATCTCCAACACAGCATCAGTAAGCGCGAACTATTCAGGCTCACTCAACGTCTGCTGACTGAAAAGCAGATTGAGATGCTGGGCCAGGATAATATCTTCTTTATTAAGCCGATGGATAAAAACTCTGGCAAGCGCAGCCTAACAATCGGGATTGGTAATCGCAGCGTGGATGTGCCCGAAGTCGACGGCCCCGTCATGCAGATTGTACCGGTACGCTTTGGCACCCCTCGTGGTTTTCAAGCCCTACTCAAGCAGTTGTTCAAAGTGCAAGTGACTGCCCAGGAAGAGAAACAGTTTCTGTTCGTTCAGGGTGAGACTAACAACGTCCGCCGTGCACTCGAGCTACTGGTTTTGCTAGACGCCCCAGCAAGCCGCTCCCGCGAAATTGCCTTGATTGATCTGATCTACCTGCAACCCGACGCCTTTATCACAAGCCTCAGCGAACTACTGGATGCCGAGGGAATCAATATGGGCCGTGGAAAAAACAAAGGCCCCGTCGCTGTTATCCCACTAACTCAACGTCAGGCAGTTGTGGCGTTTGCATCTGAACGCAGCCTATTGCAGCGTGTCTATCACTGGGCACGCCAGTTGGACGTTCCTGGTAAGACCACTGAGCAACGCTACTTTCTCTATAAACCTCAAAACGCCCGAGCGCTGGATATGGGGGATAGCCTGAAGCAACTTCTGACTCTCGATCGCAGTCAGGCGTCACGTAGCTACGCAAATACTAACGATGCGTCCGAGGAAAAGTCCAGCAGTTCAAAAGGCTCCGCTGGCAACCAGAGCGCTGGTGTAACCCGCACACAAGATCTGACACTGGTCGTTGACGAACGCCAGAACCAGCTAATGTTTTACGCTACACCAGCAGCCTATGAAAAAATTCGTCCACTACTGAAACGCCTCGACACTGCACCCCGGCAGGTCGCACTGGAGGTAATGATTGCGGAAGTGACGTTGACTGGAAAGTTGCAATTTGGATTGGAGTGGTTCTTACAAAAGAACAACTACTCTATCGGCACAAAAGGGGCGCTAGGCCTTGGTAAGAATACACTAAACATTACCGCCATCGATCCAGATCTAGGTTTGGACGTGATTGCTAATCTGTCTCAGACCGAAAATTTAGTTAAGGTACTCTCGCGACCACGTATTCTGGTTACTGACGGTAGCTCAGCTACCGTTAACGTTGGTACTGATATACCAGTACTTACCTCCACTGCCAGCAACCTTGAAGGTGGGCAAAGTGCCGCTACTATTGTCCAAACCATACAATACCGTAACACTGGTGTAGTACTCGACGTCACC
>NZ_JBFGYC010000454.1:0-3319 GCF_041587635.1 Pontibacterium sp.
GCCTGACGGGCAAACTCATCACAATCAAATGGGATCAGACAACGCTCTGCTGCCACCAATGCCGATAAGGTAAAGAAGTTAAAAGCCGGTGGAGTATCGATATAAACCGCATCGTAGCTCGCTTCCAGCTTTTTCAAAGCATCACGAAGCTTATAGATCTTATGTTTGGATTCCAGCTTGGACTGCAGATCACCCAAATTGTAGCTCGCTGGCAACATATGCAGATTTTCATAGCGGGTTTCGTGAATGAAATCCTGTGGATCAGCGGGATTAACCTGAAAACTCAGGGTCTGCTCAAAGAAGTCACGAACAGTTGGCGACAGATCCATATAGTCATCGCCCATCAGATAGTGACTGGAGTTGCATTGCGGGTCCAGATCCACAACCAGTGTGCGCAATCCACGGGCTGCACTGATCGAAGCCAGGTTCACAGCGATGCTGGATTTACCCACGCCCCCTTTCTGGTTAAATACAACGCGTCGTATCATCGTAATCGCTCCTTTCCGTTGCCTGTCCGTCACTTGCCACAGCCTGTTCATCGAACTGTCTTTAGAATCAGGATATTGCAGTGCAATATCCATAATATTGAAGCGAACGTCAATCTTTATGTCTGGAATGAGCGGCAAACTTCCAGAAAACAACCAGTTAGAGCGCCTTAATATAAATTGCTGCAAAAACAACCAAGACTTTAGTCAAAACAAGTGGGGAAATCGCGGCGAAATTCGGGAAAGTTGACAGAAAACAACTAAAACTTGCCCACATATAGACAACCCTTTCTGAGTTGTGCAAACTATACCGCTAAATCACACTCTGTGGTGCTATTCAGCGCGTTTGCATTAAGGCTGCATCGATGGCAAAAATTCTTGTATTACATGGTCCAAACCTGAACCTTCTCGGCACTCGGGAACCCGAAGTGTACGGTTCAACTACGCTTGCGGACATCAATCAGGAACTCAGCCAGACAGCCAGCAACGCAGGCCACGACCTCGACAGTTTTCAGAGTAACGCCGAATTTGAACTGATCGAACGCATTCACCGGGCACAAAGTGAAGGCGTTGTCTTCATCATTATCAACCCGGCTGCATTCACTCATACCAGTGTTGCTTTGCGCGATGCCTTATTAGGCGTTGCCATTCCTTTCATCGAGGTTCACCTCTCTAACGTGCACGCACGAGAGACATTCCGCCATCACTCCTACTTCTCGGATAAAGCCGTGGGTGTGATCTGTGGTTTGGGCGCCCAGGGATACCAATTTGCACTGCAATCTGCTTGTACGCAGCTTGCGTGATACCGAACAGCAACAGTAACAGTTAAAGAGACAAGACCCAGAATGGATATTCGCAAAGTTAAAAAGCTTATCGAACTGCTTGAAGAATCCAACATCAACGAAATCGAAATCAAAGAAGGCGAAGAGTCTGTTCGCATCAGCCGCGGCACCAGTGTAACCGCCGCACCTGTTGCTTACGCTCCACCAGTTGCACCCGTTGCCGCGGCACCAGTTGCGCCTGTAGCCGCGGCACCAGCTGCTGAAGCGGAAGCGCCTTCGCATACAGGTCATGTTGTAACGTCTCCAATGGTGGGGACTTTCTACCGTTCCCCATCTCCAAGCTCTCCAGTATTCATTGAAGTTGGACAGACAGTAAAAGTAGGTGACGTGATCTGTATCGTGGAAGCGATGAAGATGATGAACCAGATCGAAGCGGATAAGGCCGGTGTTGTGGAAGCAATTCTGGCTGAAGACGGTCAGCCGGTTGAGTTCGACCAGCCGCTGGTTACCATCGTTTAAGCGCTCCCACAGACCTGATTCAAGGACATCCAGATGCTGGAAAAAGTAGTCATTGCCAACCGGGGTGAGATCGCACTGCGTATCCTGCGTGCCTGCAAAGAGCTGGGCATCAAGACCGTAGCTATTCACTCCACGGCTGACCGCGACCTGATGCATGTACGTCTTGCAGATGAAGCTGTCTGCATTGGTCCGGCGCCATCCCCACAGAGTTACCTGAACATCCCTGCCATTATTGCTGCAGCCGAAGTCACCGACGCTATGGGTATCCACCCAGGTTACGGTTTCCTGGCGGAAAATGCTGATTTTGCTGAGCAGGTTGAGCGTTCAGGCTTCCAGTTCATCGGCCCACGCGCTGAAACGATTCGCCTGATGGGTGATAAAGTTTCTGCGATCGAAGCGATGAAGAAAGCAGGCGTACCAACAGTACCGGGCTCTGATGGCCCGCTGCCCGTTGATGATGGCCCGGCAATGCAGAAGATCGCTCAGCGTATCGGCTACCCGGTGATCATCAAAGCGGCCTCCGGTGGTGGTGGTCGCGGTATGCGCGTTGTGCATTCCGAAGCCTCTCTGCTGAACTCCGTACACATTACGCGCTCCGAAGCTGCTGCTGCATTCGGCGACGATACCGTGTACATGGAGAAATTCCTGCAGAACCCTCGCCACGTTGAAGTTCAGATTCTGGCTGATGGCCAGGGCAACGCCGTTCATCTGTATGATCGCGACTGTTCCATGCAGCGCCGTCACCAGAAAGTGGTTGAGGAAGCTCCAGCACCTCACCTGGATCCTGCCGCGCGCGCAGACGTTCTGCAGTCCTGTGTCGATGCATGTATCGAAATCGGTTACCGCGGTGCAGGTACGTTTGAGTTCCTATACGAAGATGGCGGTTTCTACTTCATCGAAATGAACACCCGTGTGCAGGTTGAGCACCCGGTGACTGAGATGATTACCGGCGTTGATATCGTTAAAGAACAGCTGCGCATTGCTTCTGGCCTGCCACTGTCTCTGAAACAGGAAGATATCGTCGTACAGGGCCACGCTTTCGAGTGCCGCATCAACGCGGAAGACCCGAAATCGTTCCTGCCAAGCCCGGGTAACGTGAAGCATTTCCACGCACCAGGTGGTCTGGGTATTCGTGTAGATTCTCACTTGTACTCGGGTTATACCGTACCTCCGCACTACGATTCACTGATCGCTAAACTGATCAGCTACGCGGAAGACCGTGAAACCTCACTGATCCGTATGCGTAACGCACTGGACGAAGCCGTCATTGATGGTATTCGCACCAACATCCCGCTGCATCAGGAAATCGTACGTGATACTCACTTCCAGGAAGGTGGCGTAAACATCCACTATCTGGAAAAGAAACTGGGCCTGTAATCAGACCCGTTTCCATCACACTATAAAAGCCCGCCCACGTGCGCAATGCTGTTCACTTTAGAGGAGCAGCTTTACGATCCACTGGATAACGGGTTTTTGATATCTTCACTGTCCGAGGCGTTGTTCGCCTCGGACGCCTCTTTAAAAACAGGCCAC
>NZ_JBFGYC010000455.1:0-3301 GCF_041587635.1 Pontibacterium sp.
ATGCAGGCTGCACCGGCGCCTGAAGTGGGTAAAAGCATATCCGGTATCGTACTCATGGCGTTTGGCATGATGGTGATGTTCCGTCGTAGCAAGTCGGTCAACAAAACCTAAGCAGGTCTTGGTAATCCCACCAATCCATCTAGCGCCAGGGTCGGTATGCTGTGTTCTGCCGACGCTTTTTAAAGTCTCCTAACCCGTATCGTCTCGACACAATCTATATTTCATCAAAACAGAGTACCTTCCTCCCTCTCGCATACTGTTTCGCAAAATGCGACATCTCCAAATCTATTCAGCCAAAACCCCAGAATCAAATTTTATAAACAATCGTATCATCTTGTTTTAATTAACATTAAATACCATGGCGCGCTTTTCGCAACGATCCACCTATCGTCAGGACTAAGGAGATGGAGTCATGCTAAAGCGACTGACCAATTTACCCCGCGCCCTACAGCACAGTCTTGTCTATGCTGCCGCGCTAGCACTGTCCAAGGGCTTTGCGCTCATTATGGTGCCCATAGCCACACACTACCTCACACCTGCTGACTACGGTCGTTTGGATGTACTGCAGACACTCGCTGACCTGCTCAGTATCGTCATCGGCATGGGCTTGGCGGAAACGCTGTTTCGATTTGCGGGCAGCGAAGAAGATTCCGTAGAACGTCGGCGAGCCACCGCGAATATCTTCGGCATGGCACTGTCACTGGGCGCGCTCGCGCTGATCATCGGGCAATTGGCTGCCCCACAGATCAGTCGACTACTACCCGGCGAGATCGCCATCGTTGAAACCCGACTGATCCTTGCCAGCCTGGCATTAGTCGGTACCATTCTGGTACCACTTGCCTGGCTGAGAATGCAGGGAAATCCATGGCTTTATTTGATCGGTACTGCGGGTCGTGTCGCACTTCAGGTAGCTATTTCGGTCCCCCTACTGATGATGGGGTTTGGGGTGATCGGGGTTTTAACAGGCACCCTGCTGTCCGCGTTATGCCTCAGTGGCTGGCTGATCTGGAAACAACTTCAGGACACCGGTATCCGTTTCGAGTTTGCACGTTTTCGTATGTATTCAGCCTATGGCGGTCCACTTATTTTCGTAGGTATGGCCGGATTCGTACTAGGTAGCTTTGATCGCTGGATTCTGGCGGACGCGGTAGGAACAGCAGAGATGGCTCAGTATGCGCTGGCAGCCAAGTTTGGCCTGATCACTGCGGTATTTATCCAGCCATTTGACCTATGGTGGCACGCCCGCCGATTCAGCTGCCTACAAGAAGCCAACGGTCCACAGCGTTGCGCGCAGTTTGCGTCGATTGGAGTCGTAATCGCCATGTTCTCCTGTCTGATCATCGCAGCCGTAGGCCCGACATTAGTGCGTATATTAACACCGGAAGCATACCATCAATCGATCCAGTATATTCCGTGGCTTGCGGCTCTGGCGGCGCTACACAACGCCACATCGACACTCGGATTTGGCGCGATGAGTGAAAGCAACACCGTTCGCCCCGCCGTGATCGATGGTGTCGCGGCAGCCGTAGCCTTAGTGGCTTACCTGATACTGATTCCCGAATACCATGCGTGGGGGGCCATCGCAGCAACCACCCTGGCACTGTCCCTGCGGTTTATCATGATGTACAGGATCAGTCAGCGTACCTTATCGCTACCGTATCCCGTACGGCGCCTGATGGTGATGTTACTGCTCTGCCTTGTGACTCTGTCGATCATTCCATCGTCACCGGTGACCTGGCTTAACAGCATCATTTCCATAGGAGCACTACTGAGCTTCGCCATTACAGCCGTGATACTGGGTCTGATCCCACTGAAACGCCATAGCACTGTGCTACAGGGGTAACACCCCATGATTGCCCCTTCACCCAACGGAAGAATGTCACAGGCCAGCGTCTCAACCGGACTAACACTATTACTCGCGCTGGTCTGGTGGTTTCTGCCACATCCAGCTGTCGCAGCAGTGGCCTTTTTACCACTGCTGCTAGTGGCAGGCCTGCAGATGCCCTTTCTACTCTGTTTGGCCTTTATCGCGTTTTCGTTCTTCCGTCTGCATGAAGTATTTCCACAACTTTACCCGCTGCGCATTCCTCAACTGTTAGCGATTGGCACGCTGGGCTCCCTATTCGTCAATCTGGCCACACGGCGTATAAGCGTATTCTGGAGTCGTGAACTGGCGGTTTTTAGTGTGTTCTTTCTGTTGGTTGTTATAGGTGCGTTGCTTGCTACCAACAGAAGTGCTGCGATGAGCAGCCTGACAGGCACTTACGTCAAAATTGCGGCGATGGTGTTTGCCATCAGTTGGCTGCTGCAAAAAGAGTCACAATTTCGCGCAGTACTCGCCGCCATGGCAGTGAGCGGTATTGCTGTCGGGTTAGTCGCATTGCACAACAAAAGCAACGGACTGGAGTTGGTAGAAGGTACCCGTGTGACGATTGGGCGCAGTATAGGGTCCATGCTGGGTGACCCAAATGATCTTTCTCTGGTGCTGTTGTTCCCCGCCAGTTTTGCACTCGCAATGCTGTTAACACCTGAACTCGGTCGCCTCTGGAAATTACTGGGCTTGATCACATTTATCATTGTTATCTGTGCCATCGTGGCCACCCAAAGCCGTGGTGGGTTACTCGGTATCTGTGCCGTCAGCGGTGTCTTCGCCTGGCGTCGTATAGAAAACAAAGCATTGCTCATCAGCGTTGGTGGAGCCGCGCTAGGATTGTTATTTGTCCTGGCGGGAGTGAGCGACCGTGCGTCGGGTGGCGCTCATGAGGAAGGCATCGACGAATCTGCCATGGGGCGTATCTATGCCTGGCAAGCAGCTATGGGTATGGCGATACATCATCCACTAACCGGTGTTGGAATTAACAACTTTATATCCAACTACTTTGACTACAGCCCCCATTGGGATGGGAAAAACCATGCAGTACACAGCACATGGTTTGGTGTCATGGCTGAAACCGGCCTGCTGGGAATAGGCATGTTTGTCACGATGATCATTCTGATCGCGCGTATCGGACTTAAAACCACCCGTAGCTTGTCTCCTTCGTGCACGCATGACTATCGCCCCTGTCTGTATGCATGTGCTCAATCCGTCCAAGCGGGACTCGTCGGGTTCTGTGTATCGGGTACCTTTCTAACAATGGGCTTCACATGGCCCATCTACATCTTGCTGGCTTTAGCAGTGGCCCTTTCGCAATACAGTAGCAAGCATTCTCAGCACGCGTCTCAAAATGAGAATCCACAAAACCACAAACGATAAAACACATAATAATCAATCAGTTAACTTCTGGCACAGCTTCTGCAACAT
>NZ_JBFGYC010000456.1:0-3300 GCF_041587635.1 Pontibacterium sp.
GGGTCTTGCCCCAAAATCACCACTTTCACCTGATCCAGCGGTGTTGCTTCCAACGCATGAAACCAATGAGTGGAATGTGGATAAATCACCTTATGCTGTGCTTTCTGCTCCTGTAGAAACTGCTTCAGGTTCAGCATATACGGTTGCTCAAACTCCCCATCCAGATAGTGTTGCCAGCTTGGCGCTGCTTCCAGAACCATATGATCAGGACTCCCCACAATTCTTATTAATCAGATCCGCTTTGGTCAGCACTTTTCTGTGCCAGATCGAATAGTACCGCACTTTACCCGGCGCGTGAGAGACGATACCCGAAATCAAAATAACCAGCAGGTAGATGCCAGACTGTGGCTCATCAAATAACCAGAACACGCTGGATAGCAGAAAGAGTTTGAGAAAAATGGCATGCCCACGAAGCTGCAGCAACCAGATTCCATCCACATATACGGCGATAAATGCCATCAATGATCCACTGATCACCGCCAGCCACAAATACCCGCTCCACTCGCTGTGCGGCAGGTGAAAAAGGTATGCCCCAGCCAACCCTGCAATACCAATAAGATGCAAAGTCCGTAAACCGATACTCAACCAGCGCCTGCCGGGTAGATCACGTTTCTCTATGGGAAATAACCAGCTCATGATTTTAATCCTTTTTCTGCCTGTTTCTTCTATCCAGCACCCTGCCACCAGATAGAAAAAAGGCCGCCTTAAGGCAGCCTTTTTCATCACACAACCCAGCTCTAATTTCGCTTAGTTACGTGGACGCATTGCCGGGAACAGGATGACGTCACGGATAGACGGAGAGTCGGTGAACAGCATGACCAGACGGTCAATACCAATACCTTCACCCGCAGTCGGTGGCAGACCGTATTCCAGTGCGTTGATGTAGTCTGCATCGTAATGCATCGCTTCATCATCACCGGCATCTTTCTCAGCAACCTGCGCCTGGAAACGCTCAGCCTGATCTTCAGAGTCGTTCAACTCCGAGAAACCATTGGCCAGCTCACGACCCGCAACGAAGAATTCGAAACGGTCGGTCACAAACGGGTTGTCGTCGCTGCGACGCGCCAGCGGAGAGACTTCAGTTGGGTATTCAGTGATGAAGGTTGGCTGATCCAAACGGTGCTCAACAGTCTTCTCAAAGATCTCGATCTGTACTTTACCCAGCCCCCAGCTGTCTTTCACTTCGATATCCAGACGCTCAGCAATCTGACGGGCAGCGTGATCGTCGGCCAGCGCTTCAGCGGTGATATCCGGGTTGTAGTGCAAAATGGAGTCAAATACGCTCAGGCGCAGGAACGGCTTAGCCATGTCGTATTCGAACGTTTCCAGCACGTCACCCGCATCGTTACGTACGGTGTTCACGATGGTGGTCGTACCCAGTACATCCTGCGCAACGGTGCGCAGCATATCTTCGGTCAGGTCCATCAGGTCACGGTAGTCCGCATACGCCTGATAGAACTCGATCATGGTAAATTCCGGGTTGTGACGGGTGGAAAGACCTTCGTTACGGAAGTTACGGTTGATCTCGAACACACGCTCAAAACCACCGACAACCAAACGCTTCAGGTACAGTTCCGGCGCGATACGCAGGAACATGTCGCGATCCAGTGCATTGTGGTGAGTGACAAACGGACGTGCGGTCGCGCCGCCCGGAATCACCTGCAACATCGGCGTTTCTGCTTCAATGAAGCGACGCTCGGTCAGGTAATTACGGATACCGGATACGATCTTAGAACGCATCTCGAACACTTTGCGTGACTGTTCGTTGGTGATCAGATCCACGTAACGCTGGCGATAACGAATTTCTGTATCCTGCAGACCTTTGTGTTTGTCTGGCAGCGGACGCAGGTTCTTGGTCAGCAGCTCGTACTCGCCCATATCAACATACAGGTCACCTTTACCGGACTTGTGCAGTACACCGGTCACACCGATGATGTCACCCAGATCCAGGCTTTTAGCGAATTTACGCGCTTCTTTGTTCACGTAGAACTGGATACGACCGGTCATATCCTGAATTACACCAAACGCACCACGGTTCAGCATGACGCGACCGGCGATGCTCACCTTGATACCTGCTTCGGCCAGCTCTTCTTTGGTCTTATCGCCATACTCATCCTGCAGATCCTGCGCGTAGCTATCGCGGCGGAAGCTGTTTGGGAAAGCATTACCTTCTTCACGGCGCGCGTTCAGTTTTTCACGGCGCTCGGCAATCAGGCGATTTTCGTCTTGCGGCTGAGAGTTGTCAGACATTGAGTCAAAACCTTTTGAGAATTCGTTTCGTGTAACTTACAGACCAGCCTTCAGGCTCGCCTCAATAAACAAGTCCAGATCACCGTCCAGTACCTTGTCACAGTTGGAAGACTGCACATTGGTACGCAGATCCTTGATGCGCTGATCATCCAGTACATATGAACGGATCTGGCTGCCCCAGCCGATATCCGCTTTATTATCTTCCTGTTCCTGTGCCGCTTCGCTACGTTTCAGCATCTCCATCTCGTAGAGTTTTGCTCGCAGCTGCTTCATACAGGTGTCTTTGTTCTGGTGCTGGGAGCGCTGGCTCTGGGACTGCACCACAATACCGGACGGTCCGTGGGTAATACGTACCGCAGACTCAGTTCGGTTGACGTGCTGACCACCTGCACCGGATGCGCGGTAAACGTCAACACGCAGGTCGGCCGGATTGATTTCAATATCAATATTGTCGTCAATTTCTGGCGATACGAAGACAGAAGAGAATGACGTATGACGACGACCGCCGGAGTCAAATGGTGATTTACGCACCAGACGGTGAACACCGGTTTCGGTACGCAACCAACCGAAAGCATATTCGCCCTCAAAACGGATCGTCGCAGACTTGATACCCGCGACATCACCCGCAGAGACTTCCAGCAGCTCGGTTTTAAAACCTTTGTCTTCACCCCAACGCAGATACATACGCAGCATCATGTTGGCCCAGTCCTGGGCTTCAGTACCACCGGAACCGGCCTGAATATCCAGGAAGGCATTATTGCCGTCGGCTTCGCCAGAGAACATACGACGGAACTCGAGGGTTTCCAGCTTGGCCATCAGCCCCGCGACTTCTTCCTCAACTTCAGCTGCAGTGTCTTCGTCGTCCTCTTCCACTGCCATATCCAGCAGATCACGCGCATCGACAACACCGGTTTCCAGATCATCTACCGTGGAAACAACGCCTTCCAGCGTGGAGCGTTCTTTACCCAGCTTCTGGGCATTTTCAGGCTCGTTCCACACAGCCGGATCTTCCAGCTCGCGCTCAACCTCTTCCAGACGTTCTTTCTTACC
>NZ_JBFGYC010000457.1:0-3293 GCF_041587635.1 Pontibacterium sp.
ATGTAGTCAGTAGATACAGACCACAGGCCAATCCATACGTGTGCTGCCATAGACAGCAGTGCCAGCAGGGTAAAGATGCGCATCGCTGTGCCTTCAAACAGCGAACTCCACATTTCATAAGTCAGCTCGGCGCCAAACGCCAGATAACCGATCATGAAAACGGTGTATGCTGCAAGAACAACCGCGGTAACGCGCTGAATCATCCAGTCATACAGGCCACTACGGCCAAAGCTAGTAATGCTAGTTACCATATCCATACTCCCGCCAGAAGGATTGCTACAACGCTGATAATCAGAGTTACCTTCGCTGCTTTCTGACCACTTTCCAGTTCTTCACAGTGGCCAAAATCCATTACCAGGTGTTTGATGCCCGCAAAGAAGTGATACAGCAGTGCTGATACACATCCCCACGCAATCAGCTTCGCAAGGAAGCCATTCTCGAACATTTCAACGGCTTCGTTGAAGCCAGCTTCTGATTCCAGAGACAGACCCAGTGCATACATCATGAACGCAGCAGCAACAAAAAGTGCTACGCCGGTCGCACGGTGCAGAATGGATGTAATCGCCGGAAGCGGCTGTTTGATTGTTCGCAGATCTAGGTTTACAGGTCTTTTCTTATTCACGGCTCTTGTCACACTTTGCTGCCCTCTTGCAGGGCATGGTTGCTAGGAAGTGCTATAAAGATAAGTACCTCGTCCAAAAAGCTCACGTCCCTTTAATTCGGCACTTGTAGCGCTTTTAAGGCACATAAACTTCGGTGCGAGAGTATAAGCATTTCGTAACCACAATACAACGCGACACTCCCGGTCTACGCCCTTTGTCTAGGTCTGCAGGGGTTAACCACACAGAAATACAACTAAATTCCTATTCAGCAAAAGAACAAAAATTGTTAAAAGTTTGTCATGAATTGCTGCGATGCAATAAAGCAACCCTTGGTCTGCGTTGACAAACGCTTCGCAGACTCTATATTGGGTGTGCCTTTTATATTGGGCAAACTCCAACAAGTGATTCTGATTTAGTCGCCTAAATCAAAATAAAGAGATGTCTTAATGCGTTAAGTCATCCATATAACTAACAAAATGATAGGAGCCTGTAATGGCTGATAAGAAAGCACGTTTGACCATCGACGGTCTGGATGAAGCAATCGAACTCCCTGTCTATACAGGCACAGAAGGCCCCGACGTTGTTGACGTACGCCCACTGACTGGTAGCGGCCGCTTCACTTATGACCCAGGTTTCGTATCTACCGCTGCATGTGAATCCAAGATCACATACATCGACGGTGGTGCAGGTGTGCTCTTACACGGCGGTTACCCGATCGAACAACTGGCAGAACACTCTGACTACCTGGAAGTGTGCTACTTGCTGCTGAACGGCGAACTGCCAACCCCTGAAGAAAAAGACAAGTTCGTCAATATCGTTAAGAACCACACCATGGTTCACGAGCAGATGAACCACTTCTTCAACGGTTTCCGTCGCGACGCTCACCCGATGGCAATCATGGTTGCCTGCGTAGGTGCACTGTCTGCCTTCTACCACGATTCTCTGGATATCGATAACGCACATCACCGTGAAGTCTGCGCATACCGCCTGGTAGCGAAAATGCCGACCATTGCAGCAATGTGCTACAAGTACTCCATCGGTCAGCCGTTCCAGTACCCTCGCAACGATCTGAGCTACGCAGAGAACTTCCTGCACATGATGTTCGGCACACCTTGCGCTGAGTACAAGCCTAGCCCGGTTCTGGCGAAAGCTATGGACAAAATCTTCCTGCTTCACGCAGACCACGAGCAGAACGCATCTACGTCCACCGTGCGTCTGGCGGGCTCCTCTGGTGCCAACCCATTCGCATGTATCGCTTCCGGTATCGCTGCACTTTGGGGTCCTGCACACGGCGGCGCCAACGAAGCTGTACTGACGATGCTTGAAGAGATTGGTGACGAATCCAAGATCGAAGAGTTCGTAGCACGTGCGAAAGATCCTGATGATTCTTTCCGCCTGATGGGCTTTGGTCACCGCGTATACCGCAACTTCGACCCTCGCGCTAAAGTCATGAAGAAGACCTGTGACGAAGTACTGCACGAACTGGGTATCGACGATGATCCGTTGCTGAAAATCGCTAAGCGTCTGGAACAGATCGCACTGGAAGATGACTACTTCGTACAGCGCAAACTGTATCCGAATGTAGATTTCTACTCCGGCATCATCCTGAAAGCAATTGGTATTCCAACCACTATGTTTACAGTGATCTTCGCTCTGTCCCGCACTATTGGCTGGATCTCTCACTGGAACGAGTTCCACAGCAGCCCGAACAAGATCGGTCGTCCGCGTCAGCTATACACTGGCCCAAGCAAGCGCGACTATCCTGAATAAAACGCTGCGCTGCATCAAAAAAAGCCACCCTTGCGGTGGCTTTTTTGTGCTTTTTTAAAATTCTCTCCTACACTTACGGCTCATTTGTAAGCCTGTATATTGTATGGAGATTTTCACCCGTGCTGCCCAAGCCTCTCTATGAGTCTTTGCCTTATTTCTGCCTTGTATTTGGGGCCATGAATATCATTTTCCCCACCGACCTTCTGCAGGCGATTTCGGGCGGCATTCTCTACAGTAGCGGATCAGCCATCTGGATTATGCGCTCCCAGAGTCGTCGCGCAGACTCGCTACGCACACCACTGAAGCCCCATCGATATCTACCCTGGCATGAAGCCTCTTTACTACCAGAACCGCTCTACGAAGCGATCCCATTTATCTACATCCTTATTGGCATACTGCTACAAAGCCACACAGAGGCCACTATGACACACTGTGCAGGCTACGCAGCTATAACCCTGGGTCTTGGACTGCTGATTATCAGGCATCGAAATCGCACTCCAAGGGAACACCCACACCCACTTCATCTCAAGATGTAGACAGCCAAACTTCAGGCATAAAAAAGCCAACACTATCGTCGGCTTTTTTGTCTCGCAATGTTACGTATCAATCAACGAACGTGGATTCGATCTTATGGATACTCAGGTCAGCACCGTTGTATTCCTGTTCTTCATCCAAACGCAAACCAACAAGGGCCTTGATCACACCATAAACGATGAAGCCACCCACCAGAGCAACAGCAATACCTGCAACCGTACCAATCACCTGAGAAGCCAGACTTACGCCACCCAGACCACCCAACGCTTCGCTGCCAAAGATTCCCGCAGCAATCAGCGGCAGCGGCCAGACAAGCTCTAGCCAGCCTAGAATATGAGCCTCTTTCGAATGGTCACTGAAAAATGGATGTAACGCAGCAGGACGTTG
>NZ_JBFGYC010000458.1:0-3285 GCF_041587635.1 Pontibacterium sp.
ACTGCATCCTCCCAATGATCGGACATTATTACGGACACTATTTGCCCTGCCGTGAGACATTGTCCGGGGTGTGCTGGCACACCGTCCAACAAAATGCGCTCGGTGTTGATCCACTCTATCAGTTCACGTTGTTCATGCTTTGCATAACGAAGCGCGACAAATCCCAGCAATGTACGGACATTGTCAGATAAGCAGTCAGTAAATACAGGATGATGAAGCTCAAAGGGGTGCAGATCAGTGTGAGGCAAAACAGGACTCGATAGATTCAAACGCTATCGTGCATCATACCGGAAAACGATAACCTGTGGCTCCGCGAGGAAGCCAAAAGGCTCTGCGCCAGCACTGAAACTAACGCAGAGGTATCGAAATCTTACTTGGATTTATAGGCTTTGTGGCAACCTTTGCAGGATTTACCCAGCGGCCCCATCGCCTTTTTCAGGCTTCCAAGGCCCTGACCTGCAGCGGCAGACATGTTTTCGGATGCCTTGACCCATGCCATGTGTTTGTCGCCCACTTCGGAATCATCTGCCCACATTTCCGGCTTAGATTTAGTTAGCTCTTCCAGACCTTCAACGCTGTTATCAGATCCTTTTGGCCACATAGTCATATTGTTCATGGCCGCTGCGCTATACAGGTTTTTCGCTACAGCATCTGCCAGTTCAGCGTTGTATTCACGCTTCCCTTTCGCCATTGCACCTAAAATGCCCATGTTATATTTCACAACTTGCATATGGGCTTTTCGAGCTTCAATCTCTTTTTCAAACGGCTCCTCAGCCATGGCAGGCATCGCTACCAGCGCTGCCAGAGAAATTGTAGAAAGTGCTTTCACAAGACCTTTCATTGTTCGACTCCTGTCAAATCTGATTATGGAATAACTCACGTCGCGGTATGGTATCACCGACTATATATTCAAAGAATCTAATACTAAGTTAACTTTTGTAAAGTTAACGGTTGTCGTAGGTTGAATAGAGCAATACGCCACTCCTGAAACAGAGCAAGTAAGCAGATACAGGGAATCGCAGCGCGCGTCCTAGCTTACAAAGTTCGACTATCCGCATTTCCTTATCTCTTTGGCCAACGCCAACGTCCTCAGGCGTATGCACAAATATGATATGTTCGTTTTTGGACCGGTCCGTTAGTTCAAAATCTCAAAAAACTCCTTTTCTTTTACACACTTATCTGCCAAAAATAGGGGTAGAGTGCTAAGGGCTGACGGGAAACCTGTAGACAATACAGAGTGGACTGCAGAACCTCTTTGAATACAGTGCTGCATTGGTTGCCTGTATCCAGAGTTCATTAATAAGAACAATTACAAAAAAATATAATGAAGACAGAGCGTAAAGAGCTGCCCAGCCCTTCCGCGCAAGACCTTCTGTCGCAGATCAAATTCGACGTCGAAGAGGGCAAAATCTGGCTGAATGAACAGCGGATGTTGCTTATTCACTCCGGCGTAATGGGATCGTTGCGTAAGGAACTCATCAACTCTTTGGGGCTTGAACGTGCCAAAGCGTTGCTAATGCGGTTTGGCTATGAATCCGGCCAGCGTGATGCTGAGCTGGCAAAAAAAATCCGACCAGATCTCACCTCAGGTGATGCTTTCTTGGTTGGACCTCAGATGCATATGATTGAAGGCATCGTAAAGGTCCGCCCCATCAAATTTGAATTTGATGTCGAGAAAGGCCACTTTTATGGTGAGTTTGACTGGTTTGGGTCCTATGAATCTGAAGTTCACGTCGCCGACTACGGTCCATCTGATGAGCCTGTATGCTGGACACTGCTTGGCTATGCCAGTGGCTACACCAGCTATTACATGCAACGCACAGTGCTCTATAAAGAGATTGGCTGCAGCGCTTGTGGCGAGGAACACTGCACGATTATCGGCCGTCCGATTGAAGAGTGGGATGACCCTGCCGAGATCGAACGTTACCTGAAGCCCGATCCGATCATTGAAGAGCTATTCGCGCTGCAATCAGAGATTGATTGCCTGAAAAGCAGCATCCAACAGCGAAATGATGACGACCTGCTATACAAATCAGTTGGCCAGTCGAAAGCATTTAAGAATGTGTGTCAGCTGATTAAGAAAGCCTCCTGCAGCAAAGTTTCTATTCTGCTGCTGGGTGAGACGGGTGTTGGCAAAGAGGTGGTGGCCAAAGGCTTACACGCCAGCAGCGATCGGTCTGAAAATCCCTTTGTGGCGGTGAATTGCGCCACCCTGCCCCACGATTTGATTGAAGCTGAATTGTTTGGGGTTGAGAAAGGTGCCTATACTGGCGCGACTCAGGCACGCGCGGGCAAGTTTGAACGCGCAGACGGCGGAACAATCTTCCTCGATGAGGTCATCGAACTGACACCCCGTGCACAGGCGTCGTTGCTGCGCGTCCTGCAGGAAGGCGAGCTTGAGCGTGTGGGTGATTCCCGTACCCGTAAACTGGATGTACGCGTTGTTGCCGCGACTAATGAAGATCTCGAAGAAGCAGTGCGTGACGGTCGAGTCCGTGCAGATCTGTTCTATCGTCTGAATGTGTTTCCTGTGGCGATCCCACCATTACGGGAGCGCACCGAGGATATCCCAGCACTGACCACCCATTTTCTGGACAAGTACCACGCACTCTATAACAAGCGTACGTTGGGCGTATCCGATAAAGCGATGCAGGCGCTTATGACCTATGCGTGGCCGGGGAATATTCGGGAGTTGGAAAATATGATCGAGCGTGGAGTAATCCTCACCGATAACAATCAATTGATTGGCTTGAGTGACTTCTTCCCGTCTCTGGCTGAACCGAGCCACCCGCTGAACGTGATCAATAAGCAGGGGGCGCTCTGTGAAGAGTCACCCGCAGCGGATACCGCATTGTCGGAGATGAATATGGAGCAGTACGCTGCGGCTTGGCTGAACAAGGGCTTTGATATGGAGGCTTTTGAATCCACATTGATTGATCAGGCGATGAGTCAGTGTGATGGCAACGTGTCTAAAGCCGCTCGTGCATTAGGGCTTTCTCGCCCTGCATTGGCGTATCGTCTTAAGAAGCAGACAGAACGCGAAGACGCTATCCACGTCAGCACTGCAGGCGAAGCAGAATAGTTGCGTATGTTGCGAAACCTAACATCAGACGTTTATCGAAATAGGTGGTGTTGGGAATCGCTTCGCTCGTCCCATATATGGTCTCCTCCCGATTTGCAAAGGCTCTATGCTTCGATGACGTGGCAGGTTGCTGCCATATATCCGGCCTGTTTAACGAAGTCTTTGTCACTTCTGGCCTTGATGAACATTCGCGCGCAGCGTCC
>NZ_JBFGYC010000459.1:0-3284 GCF_041587635.1 Pontibacterium sp.
CCCGCTTATACCAAGGCTTCAGCCATCTCCCGCGCCATGCTGAAGTATCGCGTTGCTCAATCCAACCTACGGGGCTACAAAGCTCCCATTGTAGGGTAGCCTTCAGGCTACCGGCAGGCGAAAAGCCTGCCCTACAGATGATTATTAGAAACCTTGTATCTGAACCCGCTTATACCAAGGCTTCAGCCATCTCCCGCGCCATGCTGAAGTATCGCGTTGCTCAATCCAACCTACGGGGCTACAGAGCTCCCATTGTAGGGTAGCCTTCAGGCTACCGGCAGGCTAAAAGCCTGCCCTACAGATGATTATTAGAAACCTTGTATCTGAACCCTCTTATACCAAGGCTTCGGCCATCTCCCGCGCCATACTGAAGTTGGTTTTACCGCTACCCAGAACCGGCACGGTTTCCACCGCATGTACGGCTGCAGGCACCATCAGGCCGGGCATGCCACCTTTAATCAACTGGTCACGCAGGCTATCGGCTTCTTCACTTTCCACGAGCAAAATGACCTTCTCACCTTTTTTCGCATCCGGCATATTCACCGCCACCAGCGGCAGTTCTGGCTGATCCAGAATACGGCGAACTTCGCCTTCCACGGCGGTCAGACTAACCATCTCACCACCTAACTTAGCGAAACGAGAATATCGATCCACGATGGTCAGGAAGCCGTCTTCATCCAGATGACCTTTGTCACCGGATTTATACCAGCGCACGCCTTCCATCTCGACAATCGAATCCGCCGTCTTCTCAGGGTTATTGAGATACCCTTTCATGATCTGCGTACCGCCAATCAGTATCAGACCATCGTCACCGGTGGGCAGTTCTTCCAGGGTATCAGGATCAACGATGCGGAAAGTCGAACCCGGCAATGCTAAGCCCACAGTCCCCTGTTTCGTACCGACCTGAACCGCCCATCCATCGGTGACCAGATGATCCGGCAAGTTCACACCCGCAACCGGGGTGGTTTCCGTACAACCGTATCCTTCCTGAATCGGCACGCGGAAACGCGCTTCGAAGGTATCCCGTACTTTCGGGTCCAGCTTTTCAGCACCGGCCACCACCACACGCAAGGTTTCCAGCATCATCGGATGCAGCTTGCTGTTGCGGCTGTAGATACGCAGGAAGGTCGAGGTGGCGCACATGATGGTGGCGCGGAAACGTGCAACACCTTTGCCGATATTCTGGGCATCCGTCGGGTCGGGATGACAGATCACAGGAATGCCTTCTATCAGCGGCATAAAGCAAGTTACTGTGAGGCCAAATGCGTGGAACAGCGGCAAAGTTGCCATGATCTTGTCGTAATCACGTACATTGAGTACATCAGAGATCTGGCGCAGGTTAGCCATAATATTACGGTGGCTGAGCATCACCCCTTTAGGTGCACCTTCGCTACCGGATGAGAACAAAATCGCAGCGGTATCTTCCAGATCAGTGCGTTTACACAGCATCCACTGCAACAGGAAGGTCGGTAGCAACTTGACCATCCCCAGTGTCATCAGCCCTTCGGCTTTGCTCACACCAGCTTTGATATCTTCCATATACAGAACATCGCGACCGGCAAACAGCGGCTCCACATCGATACCACGCAGCTTCAGCTTGGCGACAAACTTATGCGCCGTGACGATAGTGGAGACTTCCGCCTGCTCCAGTGCGGACTGCATCGACTCAGACGGTGACGTGAAGTTTATATTCACGACTGTTTTACCCGCCATCAGCGACGCCATGTTAGCGATAGCACCGGCGTTCGTAGTGGGCATCAACAGCCCGATATTCTGACCGTCGGTTTTCTTGATACGGCGGGCAAAAATCGCGCAACCGGTCAGCAAGCGCAGATGTGTCAGCGGTGTATCTTTCACCTCGGTGATCGCCCACTCGGTCGGCTCTTGTTTAGCCGTACGAATAAAAGCTTCCGGGATCGTTTCCATGCCACGGGTATGCTCTTCCCACGCATGGATCGACAATTCCGCGACCTTCTTCTTCACCATCTCGGCGTTCGAGCTGATCGGCAGCTACTTACCAAAGGCCACGATCACATCACGTTGCAGACCGCTGTTACGCAGGGTTTTCATCTTCTCGGTGGAGCGTGAGAAACGACTGCCCCAAAGACCACGCAGGTAGAACGGTACGATCACCCCTTCGGCACCTTCACAGGCACGTTCAAATCCACGACGGAACTCTGCAATCTGACCGGTATGACTGATCGAACCTTCCGGGAACAAACAAACCACTTTGCCTTCGTTCAACAACTCGCTGACTTTCTTCAAGGCGGTACGGCTCTTAGCACCTGAGATCGGAATCACACCGTAGATATCCAGGAACCACTTCAGGTACCATCGCTCGTAAATGCCCCGATCCATTACAAAGTGCACATGACGCGGACACGCCATCTGGATCATCGCCCAGTCCAACCAGCTGATATGGTTACCCAGCAACAGCGTACCTTTGCCATCTTCCGGCAGGTTCTCAAACCCCAGCACCTGCAGTTTGTATTTGCGCTTCATCAGACCCAGCACGATCAGGCGCAGGGAGGCTTCCGGTACCGAAATAATTGCCAGTACAGTGCCCAACACCGCAACCACCGCCAGCGCCCACAGCAACCAACGTCCGTCCACACCCACATAGGCACAGCCAACCGTGATGACCAGAAAACCAAACATGGTCAGGTTCTGGATAAAGTTATTACCCGCCAGTACACGCCCGTTTTCGTTCTCTCCGGCGTTGAACTGGATCAATGCGTTCAGCGGTACGTTCAGCATCGCACCAAACAGACCGATCATCAGGAACATCACCCCCTGCCACGCCATCGAAGGCATCTGCGGCAGAAGGATCAGGCCGGTGGCAACACCTGCCGCACCCAGCGGAATCAACCCGACATTGATATGTTTCTTCGACAGTTTGCCCGCCACAATCGACCCCAGCATGATGCCGATCCCTGCCAGCGCCATGACGCCCTGAATGACAAAGGTGTTGTGCTGATCTAAGTGCTCTTCCGCAAACGCCGGGAACACCGCCAGCATCACCTGACTGATCGACCAGAACAGCGCCAGACCGATGATCGCCAGAAAGATCGGACGATGGCTCAGGATCATGCCCAGATTGGATTTCAGCGTTTTACCTTTGCTATACGCGCCCCAGTCGAAACGGGATTCGGTATTGATCTCTTGCGTCCGAGGCAATCGGTACGCCATCGCCAGCTCCAGCAATGCACCGGCCACCAGCACCCAACCCAGCGGAGCGACCCGCAACAAACTCTCCTCCGGGCTCATCTGCTCTGCACCTTCTA
>NZ_JBFGYC010000460.1:0-3283 GCF_041587635.1 Pontibacterium sp.
GCTGAAGTACACAAAGACACGCGTAATGAAATTCTCACGCAGTACCGCGTCATTGAGGCGCCCTTCCTCCTCTACCGGTAACGCAGGATTATTGGCCATCAGACGTGCGGCAAAAATACCGCTACCCGCTTCGTTTGGCATACCGTTGGGGTGATAGACCTTTACCCGTTCCATGCCACAACTTGGAGACCCTTTCATCAGCACATAACCACAGAGCTCGGGATGATGCTCAGTCACAAAATCAGCATGCTCGGCTAAACCATCAGTCGGATCCAAATCGGGGTTACGGGTGCCTAATGCTCGTGGATTAGCCGCATCACCCACTAAGCGAATGGGCTGACGAGGCGTCCCAAGGCCCGCAGCGACTTCCGGGCAAAAAGGTTTGAAATCAAAACACTCACTCAATACATTCAGGCAATATACAGAGCGTTTATGGCCTCCATCAAAACGTACTTTCTGACCTAGTAAACAGGCACTGATGCCTACAGGAATCGAAATTTTGGCGATATCGTTCATGTCGATGCTCTCCTGCACTCATTTATTCTTAAGCTTAAAAACCGGTCATCGGTTGCATCAGGCGACCTAACAGAGTTGTAAACTTGAGGGGTGCATCCGTTGCGACCAGACAAATACAATCTTCGGCACTATCCACTAAGGGCTGGTGTTCCACCTGATCATCCAGATCGGCAATATCACCCACTGCAAAACGACCAATCTCATCAGTAAAGGAACCACGCAACACCAGCGTCAGCTCATTGCCGTCATGACTGTGTGGCAGCATCGCTTTGCCAGGCGCTATCCGCAACAGACGCGATACCCCGCCACTTTGACACGGCAGATCAAAATAATAGACGCCGGGTACGATACGTTTCCAATCAATATCATCAAAAGACCCGCCGACATAACCCGCCAGTGGCGTGGGGACATCTGATTTCTCCGCATGCGACTGCGATGAGGCAGGTCTGACCGAGCGAATCTGCACAGTGTCGTCCTGAGCGTCAATTGCCGCCAGTACAGATGCCAAAGCATCATCACTCACCGAGGCGGGTGTAAGATTGTCCAACAACGCCCCTCCAATCGCTTCCGATTGTTGAGCCCTTGAACGGCACTGTGCGCACATCGCCAGATGGCAAGCGGTTACCAATGCCATCGCCTGAGACATAGATCCAGCGGCGTAACTTAGCAGGGTTGCTTCATCCAGATGATGACGGATGTTCATACTTCAGCCCTCCAGATCGTTTTCAACTTATCCGCAGCCAGACGGATACGGGACTTCACGCTGCCCAACGGGATACCTATGCGGTCAGCTATCTCCTGATGAGAACGTCCTTCGAAAAAAGACATATAAATAACCTGTGCCTGGTTCTCGGGTAAGGTTTTAATCGCTTCAGCCACGCGGTCAGACAGTACGCTCTGCTCCCCCGCATCGCCTTCATCTTCACCCGCGTGCCAATCTTCAAATTCGTATTCGGGGTACTTTTGGCGACGCATCCAGTCGATACTCTGGTTTCTTGCAAGCGTAAAGATCCAGGTACTCGCCGCGGCTTTCGACGGATTGTATAAGTGCGCCTTGTTCCAAACGGCTAACATCGCCTCTTGCATTAGCTCATCCGCCGTTGCATCAGTAAGCCCAAGACGAACAATGTACGCTTTAACTTTGGGAGCGAAGTGACTGAACAGCTCAACATAAACCGCCTTGTCACGGGTTTCAGCGAACTGTGCAAGCAAGCGCGTCCATTCCTGGCTAGCAGATTGATCTCTGTTTATAGTCACAACTTTTTCCACGTCATCTCCCGGCGGTTTGCTTTCCATATCCTCTCCTACGGTCCTTGTACATCACCGGATCAGTTTTATTTTCTATCAGGTCATAAAAGCCGCTAAATCCGGCCTCAAATTTTTTTGTGATCTTTTATGGTCTAGGCTGCGTAACATGAAACAACGTACTCATTATGGACGAAACCATGAATATCGCTGCAATACGCCCCCGAAAAATAGCTGTTGTAGGTTCAGGTATTACCGGCCTCAGTTGTGCGTGGCTGCTGAATAAAGCGCACGATGTCACCCTTTATGAGAAAGACGATCGTCTCGGCGGACATGCCCATACTGTCACCGTTGACGTCGGCGGCGACAGTGTGGATGTAGATACCGGATTCATTGTGTTTAATCCTGTGAACTACCCTAATCTCGTACAGCTGTTCAACACGCTTGGCGTTAAAACCTGTGACACGGATATGTCCTTTGCGATCTCTGTCAATCAGGGGGAACTGGAATACTCTGGCACAGGACTTAGCGGCCTATTTGCTCAAAAAAGTAACCTATTGAAACCATCATTTTGGTCGATGATCCGTGATTTACTGCGCTTCTACCGCGAGTCTGAGCGTATGGGGCATCAAGCGGATATTGAGATGTTGTCGCTGGGTGACTTACTCAAACAACACCGCTACGGGGACCGATTTATTTACGACCACCTGTTGCCAATGGGGGCCGCTATCTGGTCAACCCCGGTAGACCAGATGCTTCAATACCCCGCCAGCAGTTTCCTGCGGTTTTGCAGTAACCATGGTCTGGCTCAGCTGAAAGACCGTCCACAGTGGCGCACCGTGATCGGCGGAAGTCGTAACTATGTCAGCCGCATTGGAGAAGCTTTACAGGATCGCATTCGTCTCAACAGTCACATCCATCGTATTCTTCGACAAAACAATCAGGTCATTATTGAAGACATCCACGGGCGCCGCGAATACTACGATGACGTGGTGCTGGCGTGTCACTCTGATCAGGCACTGGGCCTGCTTGCTGAACCCACGGCGGAAGAACAACATTTACTGGGGCAATTTCCCTATTTGAGAAATCAGGCGTTTCTACATACCGATGCATCGCTGATGCCACAGCGGGAAACGGTGTGGTCCAGCTGGAACTATATGGCGGAACGCGGAGATGGGCGAGAGCATCAGGTCTCCGTGAGCTATTGGATGAACGCACTGCAGCCGTTGAACACCGAGCATCCTCTGTTTGTGTCACTTAACCCAAATAAAGAACCGGCTGACGGCAGTATCCTGCGCAGCTTTTTTTATGATCATCCGCAATTCAGCAACAAAGCGATGGCCGCTCAAAAGCTATTGTGGGGGCTACAAGGTCGTCAGAATACATGGTTCTGCGGTGCGTACTTCGGCTACGGTTTCCATGAAGACGGTCTTCAGGCAGGTCTCGCTGTAGCGGAACAGCTGGGAGGAATCCCACGTCCTTGGACGCTGGATAACCCCAACAGCCGTATCCATGTATCACC
>NZ_JBFGYC010000461.1:0-3260 GCF_041587635.1 Pontibacterium sp.
ACCGGTAACAGATCGGGTTCGCACTCCGCTATTGTGTCTGCAGCAATATCAACTTCCGGTTCATCTTGCGCAACCGGAGCAGCGTCAAGCAACTCGCTTTCCACCGTGAGTAGCGAAGGCTCACTCTCTGGCTGCTCATCACGCTCAAGTGCTTCGATCGCCTGCAACTCGGCTTCAGTATCACGCGCAAGCGTATCCGGATCTTCCAGCAGCGATTCCAGGTAGTCGAATACAACCTGCTGATTTCCTGTTTGCGGTGCGTAATAATCTGCATCTTCTGGTAACTTCGTCATACCGAAGCCTCTTGTTTTTGCGCTTCAACCAACGTCCGTAATATTCGGGCATACGCATGAACACCGCGGCTACTGGAATCGACGGCGGAAGGAACTAACCCTTTGATACTGGCATTTCGCAACTCAGTATCAACCGGCACAATCGCGCTGGAAATACGATCAGAGTATCGATTATGCAGTTCGCGCAAGCTCGTCACCGATGCATGTGCACGGCGGTCATAGAAGGTTGGGATGATGGTATATTTTAGTTTGTTCTTACGTGCCTGATTAATCATGCTGATAGTACGTACCATGCGTTCCAGGCCTTTTAATGCCAGAAACTCTGTTTGAACCGGCACCAGCAGATGCTGACATGCAGCCAACGCATTGACCATCAATACGCCAAGGATAGGTGGCGTGTCGATAATAACGTAATCGTATTCTTCTTTTATCTGAACAAGCGCACGGGCAATCTGTAATCCCATCCCTTCCTGACCCACAGCACGGCGCTCAAGTGTCGCCAACGCCGTTGACGCTGGCATCAGCTCAAGGCGTTCATGAGAGGTTTCAAGCAGCATCCGGTGTACCGTTGCCGCGTTGATCGGGTTGCTGCCTTCAAATAGGTCAAACACGCTAAATTCAAGCTCGTCCGGATCGTATCCGAAATAACTTGTCAAAGAACCATGGGGATCAAGATCGATCAACAGCACTCGGTAACCGACCTCGGCCAGCAATCCAGCCAGACTGACTACCGTGGTTGTTTTACCCACGCCACCTTTTTGGTTTGCGACGGTCCATACCTGCATAATCTATTACTCATTTTCCTGCTGATCGGATGCATTCACCGGCGCAACCTGTCTAAACAACTTACCGCCAGAGGCCGTTTCCACCTGTTCAATGACAGGAGTATCGGTCGATTCTGTTTGATCCGTTGCGATCACGGTGGATACTGCATCTTTACTGACTTGCTGACTGCCGAATGCGGACAACGTACGTCTGACTTTCTTGTCTCGGGATACTACGATGACGACACGCCGATTCAGTTGGCGTCCTTCATCAGTCCGGTTGCTATAAGCGGGCTGAAACTCACCGTATCCAACCGCTGCCATCCGCGCAGGATCAACGCCATGATGGTTCAGCAAACGAACCACCGCAGCAGCACGCGCGGCGGAGAGTTCCCAATTGGATGGAAATTGGTCTGTATCAATCACCTGATCGTCGGTAAACCCTTCCACGTGAATCGGATTATCATAAGGCCGCAATATCACCGCTAAACGCTGCAGCAATTCATCAGCCTCATGCGTTGGCTTTGCCTGCCCCGACCTGAACAACATACCTGAACGTAACTCAATGGATAACCAAAGTTCATCCCCAACTAATTTCAGGTCACGCTCAGAAACATTGGGGCGAATACGAGTTTCCAGTCGCTCCATGATGGTCTTGAGCTGATCAGTTTCATCAGCATCAGGCAGTTCAAGTTCGGGCGTCGGCTCCACCTGCTCATTTGGCATTGCGGGTTCTTCACCCAGCCCGATGATTGCGCCTTGCCCAGCACCCAGAATTGACGCATCCAGCCCCACACCTTCAAACGCCCCACTCAGCGCATTAGAAAGCTCTTTGTACTTCTCTTCATTCACACTGGAGAGCGAATACATCACCACAAAGAAGGCAAACAGCAGGGTGATAAAGTCCGCGTAAGAGAGTATCCAACGATCGGTATTCACATAGTCATCAGGTGGAATACGTCTGGGCATGGCTCAGCTCATGTAACCTTGCAAACGTTGCTGGATCACTCTCGGGTTTTGGCCTTGTGCAATCGCAGCCATGCCCTCTAACATCATTTCCTGATAGTTATACCGAGTCATAATCAGGCCCTTAATTTTGTTAGCGATAGGGATCAGCAACAAGTTGGCTATCCCCACACCATACACTGTCGCAACGAAGGCCAAGGCGATACCCGCACCGAGGTCTTCCGGACTTTTCAGATTCCCCATTACATGGATCAAACCTAACACAGCACCAATAATACCAAGCGTGGGAGCATAACCACCCATGCTCTCAATTACCTTTGCGCCTCGTAGATCATTCTGCTCAACAGTCACTAACTCAGTCCCCAAACTGTTGCGGATCGCTTCTGAGCTTTTGCCATCGACCAGCATCTGCAGTCCGTTAAGCACAAAACTATCGGTGTGTTTATCCATTTCTTTCTCGAGCGCCAAAATACCGTCACGCCGAACGAGCGTACACCAGAGCATCAACAGTTCGATTCCCTGCTGAAAATCATAGCGTCTTCCACCAAAGGCCCAACCCAGTAATCTCAACGCTCGGGAAAACTCCTCTTTTGGCGATTGTACAGCCGCGGCCGCCAGCGTCCCGCCAAATACGATAACGGCAGCAGGCAGGTTCACGAGTTGATTCAATAATCCCCCGTCAAGGTAATGGCCACCGACCACCGCGCCCAACGCAACCAGAATCCCCAATATGGTCATCGGATCCATCAACGCTCTCCCTGTTTACTGAGCAACGTACCAATTTCATCCAGATCCATAACGGCATCCGCCAAACCTGCCTCAACGATAGACTTGGGCATACCATAGATTGTCGAACTATTCTCGTCCTGTGCCCATACCGTCGCACCTGAGCGTTTTAGCAGACGAGCACCGTCTGTACCGTCGCTGCCCATGCCTGTCAGAATTACAGCCAGTACTTTGTCACCAAAACACTTCGCGGCAGAACCATAGGATATGTCGACACTTGGCTTATACGTCAGGCGTTCATCACCCGGCATGACCTTAACCCGATCATTTTGACGTGGATCGATAATCAGCTGATGCCCGCCCGGGGCCAACAGTGCGGTACCGGCCATTAGGCGATCGCCGTCAGTAGCTTCTTTGATTGTAATATTACATTGCTGATTCAGGCGCTCGGCAAATACCGGGGTAAAAGTCTTCGGCATATGCTGAACCAGCAAAATGGGATATGGGAAAG
>NZ_JBFGYC010000462.1:0-3254 GCF_041587635.1 Pontibacterium sp.
AACAGCAAACTTGCCGTCGGGAAAAGATAGAAAAACAAAAAGGGCGCCGAAGCACCCTTTTTTCGTCTTGGAGGAGACGCTTAGCTGAACTGGTTAGAGGTGTTTTTCGCACCGCCCGCTTTCAGTGCCATCTCACCCGCGTAGTACTCTTTGTGGTCGTCGCCCAGGTCGGAACCTGCCATGTTCTGGTGTTTAACACATGCGATACCCTGACGGATCTCTTTACGCTGTACGCCTTCAACGTAACCCAGCATTGCTTTCTCACCGAAGTAGTCTTTCGCCAGGTTGTCTACAGACAGAGCGGTTGTGTGGTAAGTCGGCAGCGTGATCAGGTGGTGGAATACGTTTGCTTCGCGAGCAGTATCCGCCTGGAAGGTGCGAACGCGAGCGTCAGCTGCTGCAGACAGTTCGGAGTCGTCGTACTCAGCGGACATCAGGTTGTCACGGTCGTAAGCGGATACGTCCTTACCTTCAGCTGCCCATGCATCGTAAGTCTGCTGACGGAAGTTCAGCGTCCAGTTGAAAGATGGAGAGTTGTTGTACACCAGTTTTGCATCTGGGTGTACTTTACGTACTTCGTCCATCATGCCTTTGATTTCATGAACGGTTGGAACTGCAGTTTCGATCCACAGCAGGTCAGCACCTGCGTTGATCGCTTCGATGCAGTCGAATACGCAACGCTCGTGACCGGTGCCCTGACGGAACTGGTACAGACCGGAAGGCAGACGCTTAGGACGAACCAGCTTGCCGTTGCGGCTGATCAGTACATCACCTTCAGCAGTGTCTTCTGGCGCAACTTCTTCGCAATCCAGGAAGGAGTTGTAAACATCGCCCTGATCGCCTGGCTCGCGAACAACCGCGATCTCTTTAGTCAGGCCAGCACCTTCGGAGTCGGTACGTGCAACGATCACACCGTCATCCACGCCCAGCTCCAGGAATGCGTAACGCAGTGCGCGCAGTTTCGCGTGGAAGTCAGCGTGAGGTACGGTTACTTTACCGTCCTGGTGACCACACTGCTTCTCGTCAGCTACCTGGTTTTCGATCTGCAGGCAGCACGCGCCCGCTTCAATCATCTGCTTAGCCATCAGGTAAGTCGCTTCCGCGTTACCGAAACCCGCATCGATGTCAGCAACGATAGGTACTACGTGCGTTTCGTGGTTGTCGATCTGCGCCTGGATTTCAGCTTCTTTCGCTGCATCGCCCGCTTCGCGTGCTTTATCCAGTTCACGGAACAGGCCGCCCAATTCACGTGCATCAGCCTGACGCAGGAAGGTGTACAGCTCTTCTACCAGAGAGGCTACTGCAGTTTTCTCGTGCATGGACTGGTCTGGCAGAGGACCGAAGTCGGAGCGCAGAGCAGCAACCATCCAGCCGGACAGGTACAGGTAGCGACGTTCAGTAGACCCGAAGTGCTTCTTGATGGAGATCAGCTTCTGCTGACCTACAAAACCGTGCCAGCAGCCCAGGGACTGGGTGTACTTGGTTTTGTCTTTGTCGAACTCAGCCATGTCACGGCGCATGATACCGGCAGTGTACTTAGCGATATCCAGGCCTGTTTTGAATTTGTTCTGAGCACGCATGCGTGCAGCAGATTCTGGGTTGATCGCATCCCAAGGGCTACCTGCTTCGGCCTTCAGCGCAGCGATACTTTCGATATCTTTGTTCAATGTAGACATGGCAAATCCTTAATAATTATGTGGCGGCCTGTGTTGCGGCTGCTCAATTCGGGAACACGACCCATATTAGTGTGAGACGAGGTATAAATGAAATAAATGCCGGTTATCTTGGGTATCATTCTTGTGAATGTGGTACATTGGTTCAATGTATTCCAAATGGTTATGAACGGATGAATTGGTCTCGAAAAGGGCGTTATATATGAATCTTGAACGGGTTGATCTTAATCTGTTGGTGTATTTGGATGTGTTGCTGCGAGAACGTAACGTGACCAAGTCGGCTAGTATCCTGGGTATTACGCAGCCTGCGATGAGTAACGGCTTGCGGCGTTTACGCGAAACCTTTGACGATCCGTTGCTTGTGCGGACCAGTGAGGGGATGGTGCCAACCGAGCGCGCCCGGGAGTTGCAACCGATGATCCGTGAAGTCCTGGCGGTGATCGAGCAGGCGGTGGAGCCCAGTACGGATTTTGATGCCGCCTCCAGTGACCGTGTATTTCGTATCATGACTAGTGACTACGGTGAAGCTACGCTTCTGCCAAGGCTGTTGGATCGCCTTCATGTCGAAGCTCCGGACGTTGTGCTGGACATTCTGACTCCAAGTGACATGAGCTTTCTGGAAGTGGAGCGCGGCCAGGTGGATCTGGTCATTAACCGTTTTGATTCGATGCCGCAGTCTTTCCATCAGGTCACTCTGTGGTGTGACAGTTTTTCCTGCCTGTTAAGCGCCGACAATCCGATTGTCGAAGACTTTACTTTAGATAGTTATCTGCAGGGCAATCATGTGTGGGTCAGCAAGACCGGTATGGGGGCGGGCTTGGGGCTTACCCCTAAAGACACTAAACGTCTTGGCTGGGTGGATGAGGCCTTGGCGCGAATCGGCTGTCAGCGTCATATCTCGGTGTTTACCCGCCACTACCAGTCGGCTTGTCAGTTGGCTGAGTCCAAATCGTTGATTGTGACTATCCCAAGTAAAGCCGCACTGCAGGCGCAGGAAGGTAATGCGGGTATTGTGTTAAAAGCGCCTCCTTTCGAGATACCGCTGTTTGAGCTGAAGATGGCCTGGAGTCCGCTGTTGCAGCGTAACAGCGCCCACAAATGGCTCAGAAGGACAATAGTAGAGGTGGCGAAGGCGGTAGAAGAGGAAGCTGCTGCCGGTGGTGCAAAGAGCTAACACCGGCAGCAGGAGCGAGGCTGGTTTATTCGCAATAAACGGAACCCTGATTGAGCAGGCTCACCAGAATCTGCAGGGCCTGATCTGACCAGTCGCCCTGGTTGATCACGATATTCACATTCTGGCAGAGGCTGGTTGCCAGTGCGCAGGTCGGGCCTTCGCACTCGAAGCTTGTGCCGTCGGCAAAGAGAATCACTTTGTTGTCGGCAATCTGGTAGTAGGAGAAACGGCTGCCTTCGTTACGGGTCAGTAGCAGATCGCCGTCTTCCAGCGCTCCCTTGATTTGTTCAAGTGAGATCTCATCTTCTGGCTGCTGTTCTAGATCCGGGTATTTCGGATCAGTCACGTATTGTCCCAGCCAGGTCGCCAGTTGAGACTCGTCGTTCAGATAGCGGTTGAAGATATCG
>NZ_JBFGYC010000463.1:0-3251 GCF_041587635.1 Pontibacterium sp.
CAAGGATGATCTGTTATGTGGCTGGAATTACAACTATTGTCTGGCTACCCTCGCTTCCTCCGCTTTGGTTGGGAGTGATTCCTCTATTGTTTGTAGTGTTCTGGCGGAAGCTGCCCCCATCTCTGATCTGGTTTTTGATTGGATTGGGATGGAGCTTTGGTTGGAGTCATTGGCAAATCTCCCATCGTCTTAGCAGCGATCCGATTAAGTCCGACTGGTACGTGACGGGTGAGGTAATCGGTTTGCCCGAACTTCGGGGGCGGGACGTACGGTTTTTATTCAAACCACACACGCTTGTTGCGGCTAAAGGCGCCGAGCGTCACTCGGCATTCCCCCGGCTATTACGGCTCAATTGGTATCGGCCTGATATGGCTGTGACGCCGGGAATGAGATTGGACTTGGAGGTGAGATTAAAGCCTCCCCATGGATTTTCCAATCCCGCAGGGTTTGACTACGAACTTTGGCTGCTGTCACAAGGTATTGATGCAACAGGATATGTACGGGCGGTGTCTGCGGCATCTGCCTCTGATGTCTGTGCGCTCGACTGTTTGAGGGGGCGGTTGGCGGCGGCTATTCAAGCGCGTTACGCATCCGAACAGGTTGCTGCGCTTGTTAAAGCGGTGACATTAGGCATTAGAGATGGTTTTAGTGATGATCAGTGGCAGCTGCTAAGAGCCACCGGGACGATACACCTCGCAGTGATCAGTGGTTTGCATATTGGATTTATTGTGGTGCTAATACTGGGCCTGATACGTCTCCTGTCATATGCCCTTATGCCTTTGTATCTTCGTCCTGTGGGTGTGTGGCTGACCATTTCTGTGGCGTTTCTTTACATGCAGATGGCAGGCGCGGGGCTGCCAACCCAGAGGGCTTTTCTCATGGTTGCGGTGTTTTTGCTTGCGCAATGGCGGCTATGGCATGTGGATCTCTGGTCGCGTTGGTGGTTCGCAATGGCTTTAGTATTAACACTATTGCCCGTTGCCACTCATCAGGCAGGTTTCTGGCTTTCATTTATGGCCGTTGCGACGTTGCTCTGGTTTGCAGGTCATCGGATAAAAGATCTGCTCGGATGGCGAGTACAATGGGGCATATTCTTTTCTATGACGCCTTTGCTGGTTTGGTTGTTCGGCGGGTTTTCCTTTGTTGCACCACTCATTAATCTTTTGGCGATCCCTCTGATCGCGCTCTGTCTGATGCTGGTCGTCGTTGATCTACTGTTCTCAGTGTTGAATGTTGATCTGTTGGTGCCTGTGGTTGATGGGTGTGTCTCACTATTCTGGTGGTTGACTGAGCTGGGTGCTGAGGTTCAGCAAGATATATGGCGGGTGCCGAATCCAGAGTGGTATGTCTTGGCTCTGGCGCTGCTGGGATCATTGCTGCTGCTGCAACCCAAGGGGTTTCCATTGCGTTGGCTGGGCGTTCTGTTGTGGATGCCTATGATATTAGGGATTAGGTCGCCGCCGGTGACTGAAGGTTACGATGCAAGGGTGTTTGATGTAGGCCAGGGGACGGCGATATTGATCCGGGTGGGGAATCAAACCCTTCTCTATGATACCGGGCCGGGATATCCGGGTGGGCAAAGTGCTTTCATGCATACGCTTGCGCCTTATCTGGATGCTGAAGGGATTCAGGCGGTGGATATGCTGGTGCTGAGTCATGATGATCTTGATCACACGGGAGGTCATATCTCACTTCGGCATCAGGTGTCGGTTGCTGGTGCGGTCACGGGGAGTAAGGCGTTAGCGAGCAGGTATGGTTACCGCGTCTGCCGACCGGGGGATCAATGGCAGTGGAATGATGTCCGTTTTACTGTTTTGTCCGGCGGAAATCAGGAGGGTTCGGACAACAACAGTTCTTGTGTTCTTCAGGTGGATGATGGGCGATGCTCATTGTTACTCACAGGGGATATCGATTCGGACGTCGAACATAAGCTGGTCGAACCGGAGCAACCGCTGGATTGGTTGGTCGCGTCACATCACGGGAGCAAGACGGGCAGCAGCGCTGAATTTTTAGCGCGCTGGCGTCCTTCCGTTGTCGTATTTAGTGCAGGATACGCAAGCCGGTTTGGTCATCCGAGCACTGATGTTGTGCAGCGGGTTTCAGGCAGCGGTGGCGTCTCAGTGAATACCGCTAAGCATGGAGCGGTACATCTGACTTCAAAGCCCGGTATGGCGTGTGCAACCAACGTTTGGAGGAGTACCAAAAGACGTTTCTGGTCAGGCTATTAGGTCACGCGGGCCTATGATAGAGTTAGCCGCAGTATCGCTAGGGGTGTTTGTGTGATTGTCCCGGTATTCGAGGTTGAGCTAGAGGCTGAGTTGACGTGTTAGAACTGGTGAAATCGGGTGGTTGGCTGATGATGCCAATCGTGGCCTGTTCGGTGATTGCGATGGCGATCTGTCTGGAACGGTTGTGGACTTTGCGTGCGTCCAGTGTTGCACCTGCCGGACTCCTGGGGGATCTGTTGGCGGCTTTCCGTAAAGGAAAGCTGGAGACTGAGCAGTTGGCTCAGATCCGCAATAACAGTCCTTTGGGGCGTATCATGGTTGCGGGTATTAAAAATGCCAATCATGGGCGTGACGTTATGAAAGAGAGCATCGAAGAGGCTGCCTCGGAAGTGATCCATGAGTTAGAGCGCTTTCTGAGTCCATTGGGTACGATCGCCGCGATTACGCCATTGCTGGGTTTGCTCGGTACCGTCATCGGAATGATCAAAGTCTTTAACGAGATCATGATTCAAGGTACTGGCAATGCCAGCGTATTGGCCGGTGGTATATCGGAAGCGTTGATTACGACCGCGTCTGGCTTGGCTGTTGCGATACCGGCACTTATCTTTCATCGGTTTTTCTTGCGTCGTATCGACTCACTCGTGGTGTCCATGGAGCAGCAGGCTGTGAAGTTGGTTGAGATGATTCACGGTCAGCGTGAAGAAGACTGAGTGTTGCGAGGCGATTAAGTGAAATTCAGCCGACAACGGCCTGAAGAGGTATCCGTAAATCTGACACCGCTGATTGATGTGGTGTTTTTGTTGCTGATCTTTTTTATGGTCTCAACCACCTTTACCAAAGAAACGCAGCTTGAAATTGACCTTCCAAGTGCAAGTGGCAGTGCCACTGAAGCCCTCGAGCGTATAGAAATTTTGATCAGTGCAGAGGGCGAATACCGTCTGAACAGTCAATTGCTGGTAGAGTCCAGTGCCGAGGCATTAAAAGATGCTTTGGGAGCGGCTGCAGGAGTGCCGGGTGAGACGC
>NZ_JBFGYC010000464.1:0-3244 GCF_041587635.1 Pontibacterium sp.
CGCCACCTGCGTTAGCGTAGAAATCTGTGTGCATTGGATCCCAGTGATCGGCCATAAAGGTTGCGTCGCCGTTAGACAGTGCAACGTGTCCAGTTGCGTACTCAACTTCCTTAATAGGTTTTACATCGTAGCCGAGTGATTCCAGTGCACGCATCACTAGGACGGTCTGGAATGTTTCTTCGGCGATAGAGGATTTGATTGGCTGTACTTCAATACCTTTGCCCGGCATATCTTCAGCAAATGCATGACTGGTCATTGTCAGGGCGCCGATAGCGAGTGCCGCGGTCAGTTTTTTATTTTTGAACAACATGTGATCTCCATTGTTGTTTTGCCGATGAGTCGGTGAAGTTAATTTATTGGGCGCTTTTGTTTTTAGAGCGACGACGTTTTTGTTGCTCACCCAAAGATTGTGTCAGTCGGTCGAGGATGATCGCCAGCAGGACAATACCCAGTCCGCCAACGGCAGCCAGGCCCATGTCCAGGCGGCCAATGCCGCGTAATACCATTTGCCCCAAACCCCCTACTGCGATCATTGAGGCGATTACGACCATAGATAGGGTCAGCATCAAGGTTTGGTTAATGCCCGCCATAATGGTTGGCATGGCCAGCGGTAGCTGAACTCGAAACAGGAGCTGACTCTTGTTGGCACCAAACGAAGTCGCAGCTTCAATCAGGTCTTCTGGTACCTGGCGAATACCCAGGTTAGTCAGGCGAATGAGTGGAGGCAGGGCGAAAATGATTGTCACGACGACGCCGGGTACGTTACCGATACCAAACAACATAACAATCGGCACCAGATAGACAAATGCAGGGGTTGTTTGCATGGCATCTAATACCGGTCGGAATATACGCAATGCCGTATCGCTACGAGATAGCCAGATGCCGGTTGGTAATCCAATGAGTACGCAGAAAAATACGGAGGTAATTACCAGCGACAGGGTAACCATCGCTTCTTGCCACGCACCGATAAAGCCAACGGTTGCCAGTGACAGCACCGTAGCGATCGCCAATCCGCGACCGGAGGCTTTTAGCGCCATCAGCGCAAACAACGCAATAATCAGGAAGTCTGGTGTCGCTTGAAGTAAAGACTCAACGCCAGTCAGTGTTGCGTCGATGGGTACTCGAATTGATTGGAAGACTGGACGAAAGTTTTCGACCAGTGACATCAGAGCACTGTCGACCCAGGTATCCAGCGGGATGACCGCTTCTTGAAACGGGTGCATCCAGTCAATCGATTGATCTTCCACTTCAGGCTGTGCGCTGCTCAGCCAGTCTGTGCCGCTGTCCGTTGCTTCTTCAGCAGGTGCGGTATTCCAAGCGTTTGTAGCATCGGAGGTGCTTTCTTCAGTTTGCGCGCCCCAAGGATTAGCTGGCTCTGCTTGTGTCGTTGTTTCGTTTGCGGAGGTCGTTGATGAGGTGTCCGCTGTGCTGTCGGCTGCTGTAGCCCAAGGGTTATCCGCCATGATTCACGACTCCTTCTGAATCCAGTGTGTTGAGCAAGTGCGCGCGGGTAATGACGCCCAGGTATATGCCTTCGTCGTTAATGACAGGCAAACCATAAGGAGTGGAAGCGACGGTACTGATAATGTCGTTCAGGCTTTCGGTTGCTTTGATTGTTCTGACATCACTTAGCATGGCTGCAGCGATTGATCCGTCATTCTCGTACTGGCTCTGAAGGCTGTCTGGGGTGACAATGCCGGAAAATGTCTTGTTCTTGCCCAGTACATAACCCCAATCCCGATCATAGTCGCTCAGGCGTTTGATCGCCGAACGTACGCCTGAGGTCTCTTTTTCGATAATCGTAACCTGGTGTTTGGTTGCGATGTCGCCAGCGGTCAGGACATTGCTCACATCGACGTCGCGGAAGAACGCACGGACATAATCGTCGGCAGGGTTCTTAAGAATTTCATCGGGTGTCCCAACCTGAACGACACGACCACCTTCCATGATCGCGATACGATCACCGATACGCATGGCCTCATCCAAGTCGTGGGAGATGAATACGATAGTCCGTTTCTGGTCAGCCTGAAGCTTAACCAGTTCGTCCTGCATTTCGGTTCGAATCAATGGGTCAAGCGCGGAGAAGGCTTCGTCCATCAGCAATACTTCAGGATCGTTTGCCAGTGCGCGCGCGAGCCCGACACGTTGCTGCATGCCGCCGGACAGTTCATCAGGATAGCTGTTACTGTAGGCGTCAAGTCCTACCTGGCGTAATGCTTCCAGAGCACGTGCTTCGCGCTGGTCTTTGCTGGTGCCAGACAGTTCTAATCCAAAACATACATTTTCCAGCACGCTCATATGTGGCATCAGGGCGAAAGACTGGAAAACCATACTGATTGAGTTTCGGCGTACCTGAATCAGTTCGTCGTTGCTGAGTTTGGCAATATCAACGTTGTTTAGAAGAATCTCGCCCGCTGTGGGTTCGATCAATCGGTTAAGCATGCGCACCAATGTTGATTTTCCAGAACCGGATAGGCCCATGATGACGAATATTTCACCTTCATGGATATCAAAGGAGGCATTGTTCACGCCTACATTCTGACCGGTAGCGGCAAGAATCTCTTCCTTGTTGCTGCCGTTACGCAACATCTCTAAAGACTTGCGGCTGTCCTCGCCGAAGATCTTGCAGACGTCTTTTATGCTTAATTTTACTGTCATGACTTTCCTGAAGTTCCTTTCTCATAAGATGCGTTTTAGGTGTTGAACCAATGTCTCAGCAAATTACACAGATGGAGCGCAGTGTGTTGCTAAAAGACATAGCGCAGAGACTTTTAGTCTGCGAAGCCAGCATCGTTTTGAAGGTTCTGATCCATGATGAAATCAAAATAGATCGTTTGGAAAAATATATCGATACTCAAAATAATATTTCGATAGATGCTTTGCTTATGCGAAGTATCTGGAGCGCTACTCATACGAAAAAGGTATGGGTCAGTGTGCTGGTCCGGGCCAATACTTGCCGATATTCAGCGCACATAGGCGGTGTGACTTGATAGGGTAGGTGAATAGCATTCAATCAGATACTTTATGCTTATAACTAAATTTGTTTAGAATCATAAACTAATTTTTAGATGCGTGATAGATAAATGCCACGCGGATCAATAGGTTGTGATGCTCCGTTAGTGTGCCAATAGCTGTAAGACCAGAATATTCATAGAATAATTGGGATCGACCACACCAATTAGTAGTAAATCCTCTACATTTTTAGGATCATCCATGCTAAACACTTGTGTGATCAACGAATTGC
>NZ_JBFGYC010000465.1:0-3227 GCF_041587635.1 Pontibacterium sp.
CGACAAGACGAAAGGGCCGAAACCGGCGCTCGTGACGGTCGAAGACGACGCCGCGCAGTCGCGCTACATCATCGACAAAGTCCTGTTCGAGCGTGAAGCCGGCACGGCGCTGCGTGATCAGGCCGTGTTGTTCCGGGCCCAGATCACCGCCATCCAATTGATCATCAATAGATGCATCTTTCTTGGCGGCGCGGGCGGTGCGCTCGTCCTGAATTTTCTGTATACGCCAAGCCTGGCGACGGGTCAGTTTACGTTTTGCCATGAAAGAAGAGTGGACCACCTGTGTGTCAGATTCAGTTTGCCATTCCGCCCAGATCCGTTATTTGATCTATTGTTGGGGGTGGCTAAAGCACTAAGCTAAGGTATTCTAACCTATAGAAAAATATTAACGAGCCTTTTGGGATGGCGGGATGCATAACAGATCACTCTGTTGTCTCCGGCAATAAGGCATTTATCGGATGTGGAGGTTTTACCAGCGTGCGTACAAGTAATCTGGTTTGGATAGATCTGGAGATGACGGGCTTGGACCCGGATAGCGATTACATCATCGAGATTGCAACCATCGTCACCGATGCCAATCTGAATGTTGTGGCAGAAGGCCCTACGATGGCGATCCATCAGCCAGACTCAGCTCTGGATGCGATGGATGAGTGGTGCACTAATCAGCACGGCAAGTCTGGTTTGACCCAGCGGGTGAAAGACAGCGAAATCAGTGAGCGTGAAGCGGAACAGCGCACGATCGAATTTCTGCTGGAACACGTGGATAAGGGAGCTTCTCCTATCTGTGGCAACAGTATTGGTCAGGACCGCCGTTTCCTCTATCGCCACATGCCTGAGCTGGAAGAGTTCTTCCACTATCGTAATCTGGACGTGAGTACGATTAAAGAGCTGGCGCGCCGCTGGCGTCCTGAGGTGTTAGACGGTGTGAAGAAAAAAGGCTCTCACCTGGCGCTGGATGATATCTACGATTCTATCGAAGAGCTGCGTCACTACCGCGAAGTATTTTTTAAATTCGAAGATTAATCTTTAATACGTTTCACTCCCGGGTGAGACAAAATCGGCAGCGGCTGGGCTTGAGCGTCCAGTTGCAGCTGATCGAGTGCCCATCGAATATGCTCTCGGACCACTTCTGATGGATGGTCGATCCGGTCATTCAGCGCCGTGATGACCTGTTGCCCTCCGTTGCCATTGCCCAATGCAACCGCGATATTGCGCAGCCAGCCTTCATGCCCGGTTCGGCGAATGGCTGAGCCTTCGGTTTTTTTCAAAAAAGTCGCTTCGTCCCAACTGAACAGATTGAGCAGTTCGGCGTCGTTGAGGTTGTTGCGAGGGTAAAAATCGGCTTCTTCTGTAAAGTGCGAGAAGCGGTTCCACGGGCAGATCATCTGGCAGTCATCACAACCAAAAATCCGGTTGCCGATTTTCGAACGCAGCTCTTCGGGAATGCTGCCCTTAAGTTCAATGGTCAGATAAGAGATACAGCGCTTGCCGTCCAGGACGCCGGGTTGTGGGAATGCTTCGGTGGGGCAGACATCAATGCAGGCCGTGCATCGACCGCAATGGTTTTCAGTTTCGGGCGGATCGACTGGCAGTGGCAAGTCGATAAACAGTTCACCCAATAAAAACCACGATCCCGCCTCTTTGTTGAGGATTAAACCGTGCTTGCCCACCCAACCGATTCCGGCTTTTTGGGCCAGTGCACGCTCCATGACCGGTGCGCTATCTACAAAAGCGCGATAACCGAGGTTATCGACCTGCTCGGCGATTTTCTTGCCCAGTTGGGTCAGGCGCTTACGCATTAGTTTGTGGTAGTCGCGTCCCAGTGTGTAGCGGGCAACGTACCCTTTTTCCGGATTGCTCAGCGTTTTCAGCTTTTCGGTGTTTTCGGGCATATAGTCCATCCGTACACAGACGATGCGCTGTGTGCCGGGGACTAGAAGAGTCGGGTCCAGGCGTTTTTCAAAATGATTGTTGAGATAATCCATTTCACCCTGATAACCTGCGTCCAACCACGCTTGAAGCTTGTCTTTTTGATCGCTCAGGTCAGGAAGCGTAATGCCACATTGCTGAAACCCGAGTTCGTGTGCCCAGGTCTTAATATCCAGCGCAAGCTGATCCATTGTGTTGGGGGTGGGTGTAGGCATAATCGGGATTGTCATTACTCTATAATGAGATGGAAATATGGCATCTGTACGCAATTTTTTCTGGAGTCTGAAGCATGTCACTCGACCGAACCAAACTGCCAGCCACATTATACACGGCTGATCAGTGCCGCGCCCTTGACCGCACGGCGATTGAGCAATTTGCCATACCCGGTTTCAAACTGATGCAGCGGGCGGGGCATGCGGCCTTTGTTGTGCTGCATGAGCGCTGGTCTGAAATGCGTCAGCTCACGGTGCTCTGCGGTGGTGGCAATAATGGTGGTGATGGGTTTGTGATGGCGGTGCTGGCGCAGGCCAAAGGCATTGCCGTGCAGGTGATCTGTCTGGGGGATGAGGGCTTTGACGATCGTTTGCGTGGTGAAGCGCTGGAAGCATGGCAGTGGATGAGGGCACAAGGCATTGAGGTCGAATACTTTCGTTCCGGTATGTCTTTCTCCGGTGATGTGGTGGTGGACGCAATGTTAGGGACCGGGCTGGGTGGTGAAGTGCGTGGTCAGGCGAGGCAGGCCATCGATCAACTCAATCGCAGCGGGAAACCTGTCTTGGCGGTCGATATCCCTTCCGGTTTATGCAGCGATACAGGTGCAGCACTGGGCAGCGCCGTGTGTGCCGACTGCACGGTCACGTTTATCGGCGTTAAGCAGGGGCTGCTGACGCATGAAGCGGTGGATCACGTCGGGCAGTTGTACTTTGATAGCTTAAAGCTGCCCGAAGATGTATATGAGCTGGTGCCAGTTAGCGCTTTTCGTACCGCCGATATTGACCGGGAAGAGTTGCTTCCGGCGCGGGCGCGCTCGGCCCATAAAGGTACGAATGGACGTATTCTGGTTGTGGGTGGCGATCTGGGGATGGGCGGCGCGGCGCTTATGGCGGCGGAGTCTGCAGCGCGAACAGGCGCGGGACTCATTACCTTGGCTACCCGTCCTGAGCATGTCCCGGCGGCGTTGGTGCGCGTACCGGAAGTGATGACTCACGGCATCAGCAGCGCAGGGCAACTTGAACCGCTGCTGGATGTGGCAGATGTTATTGTTGTGGGGCCGGGGTTGGGGCGTGGAGCCTGGGGGC
>NZ_JBFGYC010000466.1:0-3219 GCF_041587635.1 Pontibacterium sp.
CTGTCGCCGGATGAAATCCAGGAATTGGCCTCAGGCGGATTGATCAAGATTGGGAGTCACACCGTGTCCCATCCGCTGTTGGCCTCAATGTCAACGGCTGTCCAGCGGGTTGAAATCGAGCAGAGCAAAGCCGATCTTGAAAAAACCGTGGGTAAACCGGTAGAAACAGTGCCGCAGATCTTTGTTGGACAGGAGCACATCGGTGGATTCACCGAATTTGAACAATACGTTGGTCAACAGGGTCTATAATCAGTAGTATCGTGTCTGAGGAGCGCTACCCGCGCTGACCGTCGATGCCGAATCTGACGACCGGTATGCACCGGCACTAGGAGCGACATATGCTGATTTTTACAACTTTGCTGGCCCTGGCTGCCGGTTATATCATGTTCAAGATGAGCAAACCTGCTCAGAAAGAGCTGAAACCCATCCGTATGCGCACGGAAGAAGAGCAGCAACGTCGCCGTCGCTAGTATTCTGAACCAGATCTGATTGTTTTACATATGATCGATAATAGGGAGCCATTGGCTCCCTATTTGCGTTCTAAGCGGTTGGTTTTACATCTGCCATAATCGATCAGCCAAACCACCGTTACGTTCGGTAGGCCGCAGCGTCGCTTGCCTGAATACCCGATCCGTCCCGTACAATGCCAACGACTGTTTAGCACGTGTAATCCCTGTATAGAGCAACTCACGGGTCAGTACCGGGCTGTCATCCGGCGGTAGTAACAACAACACCTGCTCAAACTCTGATCCCTGACTTTTATGCACCGTCATCGCAAACACGGTTTCGTGTTCAGGTAACCGGCTGGGCAACACCGCACGCATCCGACCTGACTGTTCAAACCAGACCCGAAGGTTACCGTCCTCATCGGGTAACGTGATACCGATATCACCGTTATATAACTCCATCACAGAATCATTGCGAGTGATAATCACCGGACGACCACTGAACCACAACCCTTCACTGGGCACCAGCCGGCGTTTCGCCAATGCACTACGAATCGTTTCATTCAGACCCGCCACACCGTAGGGCCCTTCCCGCAGTGCACAAAGTAGCTGTAACCGATTGAACTGGGCCAGAATATGCTCCGGTGCAGCATTGTCATCCACACAGCGCAGGTAATGGCTGTAGCCATCCACTGCGCGTGTAATCAAGGCAGCATAACCTTCACTGGTGAGTGGGTTTAGCTCGATATCACTATAAGTGGCACTTTTCATAACCTGCGTAAAACGCGCGACATCACCAGTATTCACTGCGCGCGCCAGGTGCCCAATACCACTCTGATCATGAAATCTGTAACTTTTACGTAACAACGCCACAGAATCTGCTAGCGGTGACGGGTAATTCTGCGAGATACCCTCCGCAGAAATATCACACAACGACGATAGTATCTCTGCCTGCGCCGCCGAATATCCCACCTCACCCGGCCAGCGACAGATATCCCCCAATACACTGCCCGCTTCAACCGACGCGAGCTGATCACGATCACCGATCAGGATTAACCGCGCGTTTTCCGGCAAGGCGTCCAATAAGCGCGCCATCATCGGAAGATCAATCATCGATGCCTCATCCACCACCAGCAGATCGAGATGTAAGGGATTCTCGGCGTTATGACGGAAGCTATGGCTGTTTGGTATAACACCGAGTAAACGATGCAGAGTACTCGCGTCAGCCGGAATTGAAGCTCGCTGCTCAACCGACAACGGCAGTTTGCTCACTGCACCGGCAATCGATTCAGACAGACGAGCGGCGGCTTTACCGGTTGGCGCAGCCAGTTTAATCACCGGTTCACGTCCCAGCTGCAGGCTCTGCTCACAGATCAACGCGAGCAGTTTGGTTACCGTGGTGGTTTTACCCGTTCCTGGTCCACCGGAAATCACTGAAAAGCGTCGCTGAGCTGCAATGGCTGCTGCCACTTTCTGCCAGTCTGGTTCACCGGTTTGACGACCAAACAGCTTATTCAGACCGGATCTGAGCGTCTCCAGATCCACATCCGAGCGTGCCGCCCGTGTATGCAAACTGGCAGCAATCATCACCTCATACGACCAATAGCGGTGCAGATAGAGGCGCTCACCGCTTAATACCAGCGGTGTCGTCTCTGAGCCGTCACCAATGATCTGCGCGTGCAGGCCCAGCGTTGATAGACCCAACTGCACAGTCAGCTGTTTCAGTTCAGGCGACAACTCTGGCAACCGGGACAACACCAGACACACATTGCCCTGCGCCAGTTCAGCGCTGACCAACGTACCCGCAAGAACCGCCAGATCAGGCGCACCTTTCTGCTGTAAAAAACGACCAAATTGGTAATCCAGCGGGCGCAGCTCACCGGCATCAACCCGGTTACGGAGGACCGACAACAACTCGCTCATGCCGTGTCTCCTGCTCGGAACTGTTGATCCAACTGCTCGATGAACCCGGCGTCAGGACGGCAATGGAAGATGCCGTGATCCCCCTGCCCCATGCCACGCAGAAAGAGATAGAAAACACCGCCCATATGTTCTTCGTAGTTGTAATCCGGTATCCGGCTCTGTAACAGACGGTGTAGCGCCAGCGTATAGAGCTGGTATTGAAGATCATAGCGGTGGTCGATCATCGCATCCGACATCGCCTCTTGGGTATAAGCATCATGTGTGCCGCCGAGATAATTGGATTTGTAGTCGAGTACGTAATACCGGCTCTCATGACGGAACACCAGATCGATAAAGCCCTTTAACATTCCGTTCACCTGATCAAAGGAGAGCAGTCCTGCCTGCGCAGATAAGCCATCTTCTGCGCGTACCAATTGATTGAGTGCACCGCAATCCAAACCACTCACGGGCAACATAAACTCCATCTCCACCAGCTTGTCCTGCGCAGTGAGATCTCGCATCCGTAAACCCAGACCATCGAGATCACTGTCCAGAACATCCGTCACAAGGGTGTTCAGTACCGGTGTCCAGTCGGTTTCGTAGCCTTCCAGCGTCAGGCGCTCTTGCAGATACTCATCCAGCTCCGGGCCGCCTGCCGTGGGAAAATCCAGATCCTCAAACACGGCGTGCAAGAACGTACCGGCGCGAGCCCCTTTAGGAAAGCTGAAGATCGTCTGTTCCGGCTCAGCGACCTCCGCCTCTTCACCTGCCACCTCCAGATCCAAACCCGGCAACTCCGGCAGTTGATAACCGCTGCCATGACTGCTCAGTGCCGAGTAACTGGTCACCCGCCAGTCACGTTTAATCCGGC
>NZ_JBFGYC010000467.1:0-3216 GCF_041587635.1 Pontibacterium sp.
AACCTGCTTGATTACAGTGGTTAACATTGCCGAAAAAAGCTCGATCCCACCTGGATCCATCAACAGTGCATTATCTTTAGTAATCACCATATATTGGTTGGTATCGATTATTTTTTCCGGCTTGTTCGGATCGCGCCCAAACATCAACCAGCGATGCGAATCACCGTTGTAAAGCGTGTGGGTTTTCATGAAAATTCCTGCGTTAACTGCTGGACGAGCTTCTGGGAAGACTGGATATGCTTTTTAATAGACGCGGTCACACTTTCCACATTGTCAGCTACATTATTCAATGCTTGCTGATACACGCCATCTGCCTGCAACGCTTCAACTCTGGACATCGTGGCGAGCACTCCCGCCGCCCGTAATTCACCTTCCAATGTATCGAGCTCGGATGTCAGGAGCTTAATCTGATTATTATAACTGTCTCTTAGTTCCCGTTGACGCTGGCTAGTGCGATCAAAAACAGGCTGTAAGCTATCAATAAATGGAGAGCCCTTCGCACACTTACCAACGTCGACAAAATGCCTTAGAGCACGTTCGGCACGTTCTTTTTCTGCGGCGGTACGACTTAATTCGGAGGCAAGATGATTGATACGGCTGGAGGAGCTAACGGTTAGATCAGCTAGACGATGAATATAATCAGTAAGAGGACGAAAACCCGATGCACCTTCCCCCGCGCGAAAGGCTAACGCACGGGCGTTACTGGCAGTGATCGAAAGATGCCGGGCAATACGTGTTGCTTTATCCAGTCTGGCAGCGATCACAGCTGCAATAACAAAATAGCTATAAGTATGAACGGCCATAATATCGCGATATCTGAAAACTACGCCTCGAAACGGCTCGGTTTAAACAAGGCTTTCTGAAAAACGACTATAGCCGAAAGTCTTACAATAGGAAGACCTAATTAGCCGTTAACTTTAAAAATTATTGACTTAACTCAAGATAATAGTTGAACATATTTTCGCTCAATAAAATAACAATCGAGGCCCAATAGAGGCTTAAATAGGCAAGATACTATTTCTTGTTGTGAACATATATTTCAAAGTGTTCTTCAAGATTAAACTCAATCTCCCGCACGCGCTCTATCACTGTCTTGTCGATGACCTGCCCGACGCTGAGCAGCAAGATTCCCTGACCGCTAATCAGGTCACGACTCAGAGCCATCCCCACTTTGAGTTCTTTACTTCCAATACAATCATCTTGATTTATCTCACCCTCGTTGGACAAAACCTGTACAACACGTTCCAGCGTATTCACTACGTCATCGTCATACTTCTCTGTGGCGTAGTTTTTTAGATAATTCAGCGCCTCGTTCGTACTATATGCCCGCTCCTGATAGGTACCTGAGATAAGCTCAATATAATCATTTACCACACACAGAATACGTGCGGGCCTGTTTATCTCAGTCGCCTTCAATCCACGCGGATACCCTGTGCCATCAAGATATTCTTTATGCTGAACGATAATGGTTCCTGCCGGGTACAGCGGTTTTACCAGTAAAGTCGCCGCTTGCGCGAGTAAAGGGTGGTTTTGAAACTGCCTTTGTTTATCTGCAGGCAGCTCGACATATGGCACAAATAATAAATCATCACTCAAGCTCAGCTTACCTATATTGCGCAGCTGCCACGCGTAATAAAGCTGCTTTAGTTCAGCTCCTTCAACACCACAGGCTTTTGCTACACCGAGTAAAACTCGATTGAGTTCCTGATTATTATCACTTGCCTTCATCCCCAATCGACGCGCTGTGAGGGTGGAAAACATCCGAACAGCCGATCGATAACTGTTTTTCAGGCCATCATTGACTGCTTTTAATTGCTCAGTACGCGCCGATACTTTGGCCTCTAGGGATCTGTTTAGCTGCTCAAGTTCTTTATTTTTTTGTTCAGTCAGAGCTAGTAACTCTTCGTTGCGACGGCGCAAATTGGCTAACTCGAACCCTTTACGCACAACCTTTGTCACTTCTTCATCATTCCAGGGTTTTGCCATAAAACGACTAATTTTTCCGCGATTTATCGCATCAACCGATGCCTGTAAATCCGCATATCCGGTCATTACAATCCGTTCTGTATTGGGCCATTGCTCCGCAACCTGCTCCAGAAAAACCTCCCCACTCATCTCAGGCATGCGCATATCGCTGATGACCAGATCGACAGACGTCGTTTTAAGCTCTTCAAGCGCCGCAAGAGCCGATTCGTGGGTGATCACCTTACACTTAAGGGGGCGCACAACGCGCGTCAATGCCTTAAGAATCTGGCTTTCATCATCAACCAACATAAGGGTGTGTGCCGAATAGTCCATTAATTAACACTCCATCTTTATCGCTTTTGAGGCGGAAATATGCTCAAACAGGTGCATGTTCCAGCAATGGAAACACCAGTGAAAAGCTGGTCCCAACACCCGGTTTACTTTGTACGAGAATATCGCCTTGATGGTCTTTCACGATACCATACGATATAGCCAACCCCAGACCTGTACCTTCACCCACCGGTTTGGTGGTGTAGAACGGGTCAAACAGCTTTTCAATGGCTGCTTTCTCGATGCCCTTACCGTTATCCGTCACCCTAATCTCAATATGGTTGCCATCAAATTGAGAGGTAACTTTGATCGCCCCTTTATCCTCAATAGCCTGCCCGGCATTCACCAATAAGTTCAGAATGACTTGATTGATCTGTCCCGGCGAACAGTAGCTTTGTGGTAAATCAGCTAGGTCAGTAATCACTTTGCAGTGATATTTAAGCTGATTATCGACCATCTTCAGAGTGGAACGGATACATTCATTCATGTCATGAGGACGAAACTCCTCTGTTTGATCAACGTGCGAGAAATCCTTTAGACCACGCACAATATCTCTGACACGTTCAGCCCCCTCCAGCGAATCCTTTAACAGGCCCTCGAGATCATCACGAATGAAATCCAGATCCTGAGCTTCTGCATAGTCATGAATCTCAGCCAGTTTCTCTGCACGTGCTTTATCGTCTGCGAGCTCGGCCATCAACTGATACTGCTCTAGCAGCACCTGATAGGTCGCCACATACCCTTCCAGCGTTTTGATATTACTCAGAACATAACCCACTGGGTTATTGATCTCGTGGGCAACACCCGCGGCTAAAACACCCACCGAGGCCATTTTTTCGGATTGCAGCAGCTTGGCCTGCGTGTCTTTGATTTCACGGTTAGCATTTTCAAGATCTTGGTTCTTGTTACTCAGGTCTTCCG
>NZ_JBFGYC010000468.1:0-3213 GCF_041587635.1 Pontibacterium sp.
CAGTTTCAGCCACGTGCAACGTTGCCGCAGGCCATAGTGGATGAATTGCTGGCGGATGATCTGCCGGTGCTGGATTCTAAGATTTCATCGTCTGTTAAGATGAAAGAATCTCATAACGAAGGTATTCCACTGATTCATCTGGCGCCAAAACACAAGATGACCCAAGAGTTCCTTGCGCTGTTTGATGATCTACAGAAATAACGTCTGACGCAGCAGGTCGCGAGTCAGACGGAGTGTTGATCTGATTCGCGGTAGTTCTGCTGACTGTCTGTATACCCCGTCTGCAATAGACGCTGACGACGTAGTTCGGCCGCTTTCGTTCGTAAACTGATCAGCCAGAGAAAGAGCAGAGCGGTCGATACGACCAGGATGACGACTTCCGTCATGATTTAACCATTGGTTATTTGAGTCATCATCGATTCTAACGAAAATACCCTCACAGACAATAGATAAATATTCATTTTTACGTCATCCGTTTGTCTTAATTGCGCCTTTTTCGGAGGGCGTTGGTGATTGGGTATATGACACCCCTATTTACCGTTGATGGCGTAAATGCCCGGCGCGTTTCTCCAGTAACCCTGATAGTCCATGCCATACCCAAAGACATAACGGTCTTCAACTTCAATGCCGACGTAATGAGGCTTCATTTCCGGGCGGGCTTTACGGTCGTGCAGCTTGTTGATCAACACCGCGATGCGTACTTCGTTGGCACCGGCTTGCATACAGTAGTCATAGATTTCCGCCAGTGTATGGCCTTCATCCAGAATATCGTCAACGATGAGTACGGAGCGGCCTTCAAAGTTGATCTGCGGTGGTACTTTCCATTCCAGGCCGTGTCCCGTTGTTGTGTTGCGGTAGCGGGTGGCGTGCATATAGCCAGCTTCGAGCGGGAAGACCAGTTTAGTCAGAAGTTTACCTCCGGTGACTAAACCGCCATTCATGACTGTAAAAACCACGGGGTTGATATCCAGCATATCGTCGGTAATCGCCACGGCCATTTTGTGCAGCGCAAGTTCAACTTCCGACTCGCTGTATAACAGATCTGCCTGCATATAGACCTGCTTAATCTGTTCCAGATCGATGGTACTCATAAGGGTGGCGGAACTCCGGTTTTTCAGGGCAAAGGAAAGGGATGCAGCGCGCCAAATTAGCAGGCCGCTTTGCGGCCGTTTAAATGACTTTTTTGAATGGTTTCGCTAATATTAGCAAGTTTTTCCAATCCGTGCCTTTTGTTTCCAAAAAGCGTCATTCGAGGTCAAAAAATGAGTGTAAAAGAGATCAATCACCCGCTGGTTAAGCACAAAATTGGCTTAATGCGAGCTAAGGATATGAGTACCCGCAGCTTCCGCCAGCTGGCTGCTGAGGTAGGCTGTCTATTGACCTACGAGGCAACGAAGGATCTGGAGCTGGAAAATTATACGCTGGACGGTTGGTGCGGCGATGTTGAAGCCCAGCGTATTAAAGGCAAAAAGATTACCGTTGTGCCAATTCTGCGTGCCGGATTAGGGATGTTGGACGGTGTACTGGATCTGGTGCCAAGCGCCAAAATCAGTGTCGTCGGTCTGTACCGTGATGAAGAAACACTGGAGCCCGTGGCGTATTTTGAAAAGCTCGCCGGTGACATCGATAACCGTATCTCACTGGTGATCGATCCTATGCTGGCAACCGGTGGCTCCATGATTGCGACCATCGACATGTTGAAGAACGCTGGCTGTACCAGTATTCGTGCACTGGTGCTTGTGGCTGCACCTGAAGGTATTGAAAAATTGCAGGCGGCGCATCCGGATGTGGACTTGTACGTGGCATCGGTAGACAGCCACTTAAATGAACAGGGATATATCATTCCGGGTCTGGGTGACGCGGGTGACAAAATCTTTGGTACTCAGTAATTCACAGGAGTAACCCTGAATGAGTGATTCGAAGATCACGGACTTGCGCACCATACTGGCAGGTTCGCAGATGCTTTTTGTTGCCTTTGGCGCATTGGTGTTGATGCCGTTGTTGACCGGGCTTAATCCTAGTGTTGCGCTGTTTACAGCGGGCATGGGAACGTTGCTGTTCCACTGGGTGACCAAAAACACAGTTCCTGTGTTTTTGGCGTCATCTTTTGTCTTCATCGCACCGATTACCTACAGCACTCAGACCTGGGGTGTTTCTGCCACCATGGGGGCGCTGTTCGCTGCGGGTGTGGTGTATATGCTGCTGGCGATGATGGTCAAAGTAAAAGGTTCAGGATTCATGCACCGTATTATGCCGCCGGTTGTCACCGGTCCGGTCATTATGGTGATTGGTCTTGGGCTGGCACCAATCGCCGTGAATATGGCGATGGGCAAAACCGGCGATGGTGCGATTGAGCTGTTCCCATATAAGGATGCAATGATCGTATCTATGGCTGCGTTGTTAACCACGTTATTGGTGGCAACCATGGCTAAAGGTATCTTCCGTTTGGTGCCGATTCTAGCCGGTGTCCTCGTGGGTTATGCGGTTGCGAACACCATGGGCATGGTTGATATGACCAAGGTGTCGGAAGCGCCGGTCTTTGCGATCCCTGAGTTTGTGATGCCGGAATTTAATCTGGCGGCGATCCTGTTTATGTTACCGGTGGCGATTGCCCCTGCGATTGAACACGTGGGTGATGTGCTGGCGATTGGTAATGTAACCGGCAAGGATTATCTGAAGAAGCCGGGCCTGCACCGGACCCTGTTTGGTGACGGTATTGCGACATCGGCAGCGTCATTGTTCGGCGGCCCACCTAACACCACGTACTCGGAAGTGACGGGTGCAGTGATGTTGACCAAGGCCTTCAATCCGAAAATTATGCTGTGGGCATCAGCATTTGCAATATTGCTGGCGTTTGTATCTAAGTTCGGTGTGTTGCTGCAAACCATTCCAGCGCCGGTGATGGGCGGAATTCTGATCTTGTTGTTTGGTTCGATTGCCAGCGTAGGTTTGAATACGCTGATCAAAGCCCGCGTTGATCTGGGCGAGCAACGCAACTTGGTGATTGTTTCCACGACACTGGTGTTTGGTATCGGTGGCATGGCTGTGGGTAGCGGTGACCTGAACCTGCAAGGTGTGAGCTTGTGTGGTCTGATTGCGATTGTGCTAAACCTCGTTCTGCCTATGCCGCAGGTGTCCTCAGATGATCTGCACGAAGAGGAAGCGGTGGTGAAAGATATGGTTGATCATAGCCGCTAAGCGATTCCTTCGTTC
>NZ_JBFGYC010000469.1:0-3186 GCF_041587635.1 Pontibacterium sp.
CGTTTGGAATCAATGACTTACCGCCCGGGATTTTAAAGAAGCAATTGGAAGATCTGTCTCCTGCCGCACAAAAGCGCGCACTAGGCTGGATGCACCGTTTTAGCTTTACCGAACAGGATGTGCCAGCACTGCGCGTCGATCAAAGCGGTGGGGTATTTTATGAAGACCCGGCTTTTGATGGTATTGATCCTGCGCCATCTTCAACTCCATCACTGTCTGAAGTAACCCAGGCAGAGGCGTTCACGCTGCACAGTAAGCCCGGTGCGTCGCGTGTGGTTTATCTGGATATGGATGGCCATGTGGTGAGTGGGACTATCTGGAACGGATCAGCAGACCCGCTCTATATGCGACCTTACGACAGTAACGGTGATGAATCATCATTCAGTCAAACAGAGCTGAATGAGATTGCGGAAACCTGGAAGCGAGTTGCAGAAGACTTTGCGCCCTACGATATCGATGTTACCACCGAAGAGCCTCCAACGTTTGGGGCCAATGTTGGTCACATTCTGGTGACCCGCAAAGCAGATGAGAACAACCGCAACATATATAACTGCAACTGTGGTGGTGTCGCTTATGTCGGCGTATGGGGCAACAGTAACTTCCCCTATTACCAGCCCGCATTGGTTTTTCTGGATGGAGTCGGTGGCCCGCATAACATATCTGAAGCGGCATCTCATGAACTAGGACATAACCTATCGCTATCCCACGACGGAAATAGCAGCACTGGCTACTACGGAGGCCATGGTTCGGGTAATACGGACTGGGGTCCGATCATGGGTGTGGGTTATTACGCGCAGGTGTCTCAGTGGAGCAAGGGTGAATATGCTGATGCAAATAACACGCAGGATGACCTTCAACTGATTGCAGATCGTCTTACCTACCGAAGCGACGATCACGAAGACGTAAATTTCTCCGGGGCAACGCCGTTAGTGATCACGGGCGGGACCTCTGTTAGTGCGACCAATCCAGTCACGGACCCCGCCAATATTGATCCTTCTAACAAGGGAATAATAGAGGACCGAACGGATGTAGATCTGTTCTTTATGGACGTTGGGGATGGCACGATTAACCTAAGTGTTACGCCCGCGTGGACCGATTCTTTCGCTTCACAGTCCCGTCGCGGTATGAACCTGGATGTGAAAGCGGTGCTCTATGATGAGTTCGGCTATGAAGTTGCGCAAAGTAACCCGCTCTCTGATACTTACGCCACTATCAATGTAGGCGTTGCTGCAGGGCGCTATATCCTTTCAATTGAAGGGGTTGGCGTAGGAGATCCACTGACAAATGGTTATACCGACTACGGAAGTCTGGGTCAGTATTTCATCACGGGTTCTGTACCGGAAGATTCGGTATCGACCAGCCCGCCCCCTGCACCAACGGATCTCTCAGCAGTGCAATCGGGTGATGCTAATATCGCCTTGAGCTGGACCGACCCACTATCTACTGCTGAAAACAATGAAGCGGGATACCGTGTGTATCGCCAGATAGATGGCGGCAGTTTCGTGCAAATCTCCACCCTGCCTAGAGATAGCGCCAGCTTTGCGGATAACAACCTTGCTTCCGGCACCTATGTTTATCAGCTCGAGGCTTATAACAGTGCTGGTATCTCGACTTCAAATAGCACCATCTTGATTACGATCAGTGTGCCTTCTACCGCATCTGCCACATCTGAAAACATAGCGATGGGCAGCATTGTCAGCGGCTCTTACCAAAGCACGGTTAATGTATCTGGATATGAGCGTATCTCTGAACAACATCAGGGAGGAAAGCCGCAGAACCGCGTCAGTCAGATGGAACACTATTGGACCGTGTCGGGCATTGCCCCTGCCGCGTCCGTTACCCTTGATGTTGATGTCACAGCCCCCTCCAACAGCGATGGCGATGACTTCGCACTGGCCTACTCTACTGACGGCAGCAACTATCAGCCATTTGGCATGCTGAGCAACGGAACCGGGCGTCAGGTCATCTCCGCATTGCTACCTGCTGGCACCTCTGGCTCTATATCTATCCGGGTCAATGATACTGATCGCACTGCCGGGAACGGACAGAATAACTATCTCGACGTATACCAAATTGTCGTCACTTCTGCGGGCGAGCCTAGCGACCTGCCGCCTACAGTCACTATTAGCGAACCAGCTGACAACACCACTGCTGATGCGGGTGATTGGCTAATTTTCTCTGCGACAGCAAGTGACAGTGAAGACGGCGACCTGTCCAGCGACATGAGCTGGAGTTCCAGCCTTGATGGTAATCTCGGTCAGGGTGCGTCAGTACAAACAGCGACACTCTCTTTGGGCACTCATGTGATTACAGCTACCGTCACTGATTCCGCAGACAACAGTGACAGCGACACGGTGAGCGTCACCATTAGTGACCCTTTGCAGAACAATGCGCCCGTCGCGAATACCGATACTGCGAGTGTCGATCAGGACAGTAGCGTTGTTATTAACGTATTGAGCAATGATACCGATGCCGACGGTGATAGCCTGGCCATTGGATCGGTCACACAGGGTGCTAACGGTAGCGTGACTAACAATGGCAGTACCGTGACCTATACGCCGAATGCCAGTTTTGCGGGCAGCGACAGCTTTAGCTACAACGTCAATGATGGTCAGGGAGGTAGCGATACCGGAACTGTTAATGTGACCGTTAATCCGACAGGTGGTGCGGTGCTCACAATCACTGACGTTACGCCAAGTACGGTTGGTGTAAATCAGCAGGTTGCGGTGACGCTTGTGGGTACAGGCTTTACGCAGGGCGCGAACGTGAGCTTCCAGAATGGATCAGGTCCTGCGCCTTCAGCATCGGGCGTGGTTGTAGTGAATAGCACCACCATAACAGCCAATGTCTTCGTTAAAGCAGGCGGCCCTCGCCGTAATCGTACGTGGGATGTTGTGGTGAACAACGGCAGCAGTGCAACCTGTAGTGGTTGCATTACCGTAACGCCTTAATCGCTAGTTTCAGTCCGCTCAGAGAAATACCCGGCCCAGAACAATCTGGCCGGGTATTTTTTTATCGTTGATTTAACTAGCCTGTGCCCGTCGTAATAAAGGAGCGTTTGTTCAAAGGGCTATTTATCGTGGGTCATATTACCGATTTGCCATTAACTTCCACGGCGCCTTCAAGCGCTTTAGATACAGAGGCAGTTGCAAACATAACGAGACGCTGTCCTGCTCGTGTCATTGC
>NZ_JBFGYC010000470.1:0-3179 GCF_041587635.1 Pontibacterium sp.
GCAATCCAATATCAGTCGAAAATTGCGGCTCATGATATTTATCCTTCAGACCTGTCGTCTCACCTGACGAACGCGGGTCTTAATCTGCGAATTGTTATTATGGGTGCCCGCTGATGACCTCAGTCATCATCCGGGCACGGTGTACAACAGGAGGCTTAACCCAGCGCTTTTTCAAGCTCTGGCAATACCTCGAACAGGTCAGCGACCAGACCGAAATCAGCCACGTTAAAGATCGGAGCTTCTTCGTCTTTGTTGATCGCAACAATAACCTTGGAGTCCTTCATACCGGCCAGGTGCTGAATCGCACCGGAGATACCGACGGCGATATAAAGATCCGGCGCAACGATCTTGCCAGTCTGCCCAACCTGCATATCATTAGAGACAAAACCGGAGTCCACAGCAGCACGGGATGCCCCGACAGCTGCACCCATTTTGTCTGCCACCGTCTCCAACAGCGGGAAATTATCACCGCTCTGCATACCGCGACCACCGGAGATAATGATGCGTGCAGAGGTCAGCTCGGGACGCTCTGAAACACTCAGTTCTTCACCTATAAAGGAAGACATACCCAGCGCCGCAGTTGCATCCAGCGTAATCACTGGTGCCGCACCACCCGATTCAGCAACCGCTGCAAATGCTGTGGTACGTACAGTGATAACTTTTAATGCGTCGTGACTCTGTACCTTGGCCAATGCGTTGCCGGCATAGATAGGACGGATAAAGGTATCTGCTGACACAATTTCAGTAATGTCGGATACCTGTGCCACATCCATCAGCGCAGCCACGCGCGGGCAGAGGTTTTTACCGTTGGTTGTCGCCGGTGCCAACAGATAACCGTAGTCACCACTGCCCAGCATGTTTACCAGCAGGGTTGCCACCTCTTCCGGCAGCTGGTGTACCAGGTTCTCAGCATCCGCGATCAGTACACGGTCCACGTCAGGCAGTGCGGACGCCTGCTCAACAACGGCATTGCTGCCCTGACCGGCAATCAGCAACTCAATTGCGCCTGCACCTTGTGCTTTCAGTTCAACGGCCGCCTGCAGCGTGTTCAGTGTCGCGCCTTTCAGTTGGTTGTTGTCGTGTTCTGCGACAACCAGAATTGCGTTACCCATTACAGTACCCCCGCTTCATTTCTCAGTTTTTCCACCAGCTCAGATACAGAGCCGACTTTTACGCCTGCTGCACGTTCCGGCGGTGTAGTCACTTCCAATACGGTCTGGCGTGGGCTGATATCAATACCCAGATCTTCAGGGGTTTGAGTTTCCAACGGCTTACGTTTAGCCTTCATGATGTTCGGCAGCGATGCGTAACGCGGTTCATTCAGCCGCAGATCAGTTGTCACAACAGCAGGCAGTTTCAGGCTTACCTTCTGCAGTCCACCATCGATTTCACGGGTAACCTGCAGTTCGTCGCCTTCAATAGCCACTGCAGACGCGAAAGTACCCTGCGGCATACCCGTCAGCGCGGCCAACATCTGGCCCGTCTGGTTGTTGTCACCATCAATAGACTGTTTACCCAGAATCACCATGCCTGGCTGCTCCTGGTCGACAACTGCTTTCAGCAGCTTAGCGACCGCCAGCGGCTCAGGGGAGTTGTCGGTTTTAATCTGCAGAGCACGATCAGCACCCAGCGCCAGTGCGGTGCGCAGCTGTTCCTGACAGGTATCAGGACCAATACTGACGACCTGAACTTCACTGGCGTGGCCTTTTTCCTTCAGTCGGATAGCTTCTTCAATAGCGATTTCACAAAACGGGTTGATGGCCATTTTGATATTCGCCAGCTCAACGGCCGAGTTATCGGCTTTCACACGGACTTTGACGTTGGCATCAACAACCCGCTTTATAGCAACCAGTACTTTCATCACTACCTCGTGATATTTAGATTACTTCTTCATCTTAAGTGAAATTTTCATTTTTTATTTCATGCATATGATTAAATTTATCCAGCACCTCTGTCAATGAATTTATTTAAATAGTTTTGATCGAATGGCCACTGCACCGTTCTGGGGCAATAGCAAGAAGGAAGCGTGACGGTGGCGTACCCGATGCGTCAGTTACAGAAGAAACCGTTTTTACCAACCGTCTGAACAGATCCAAATCACAACGCGCGTTCCACTGATCAATTAACAACCAGCACATCGTAATTGTCTACCTGTTAGAAAAACTAACATCTAAACAGAAATACTCAATTGCCCCTCCTCATTCCCTTGCAGTAGTGAAATAGCGGTTGAGTTGATTAACTGACCGTTCGTAAATAGCCCAGTCAGTATCCTGTAGCCAACTACTGGTTTAAGGGGCATTTATACCCTGAACCACTAAGCTATAGATATGGAGCTACAACGCCGGTTCATGGATGTATAGACGATCCATGAATAGTGATTCACAAAACAGGAGGTGGCCGTATGAAACGCCTCTACTATCTCACCGACACCATAGACAGCACGGAAAGCATCTCTAAAGACCTTCATCACTTGGGCATTACCGATTGGAACCTTCATGTTCTGAGTAAGGATGATGACGGCCTCTTCCGACACCACATCCACGGTGCAAATACACTACAAAGGCTGGACCTGATCCATTCCGGTGAACAAGGCGCGCTGATCGGCGTTATGATCGGATTATGCATCGGGGTGGCTTTGATGCTGGGTAAGCCGTTCGGTATTGCGCTTGATCTGATCGCCATCAGCGCCATAGTGGCGGTATTTACACTCTTTGGCACTTGGGTGGGCGGCTTATCGGGGCTGTCGCACGAAAGCTATAAGATCAAACGTTTCCATGACGATCTGGATGCGGGCAAGCATCTAATCATGGTCGATTTCAGAAAAGCCCGCGAACCCGATGTCGTGCAGCTGATGGAAAACCAACACCCTGAAGCCCAATTTGCCGGGAAAGATACAACCTGGATAAATCCGTTTAAGTTCGCACACGAGAAAGTGAGCCACTGAGCTAACTCTCCTTCATGACTGATGCTCTAAGGGTTAATCAGGTAAGGCCGTAGCGTGTTCTCCCTACGGCCTTTTTATCGTACGCCCCTCAACCGTATAACCTGACGCGGTCACCACCTCTCAGTCGTCGATCACTTGAAGGAAATTGCCAGTCAATAAGACTCAAACAGCCAGTGAAGAGGGTTGCCTGCCGCCGGTAAGATAACCCATCATCGTCCCAATAAAGTGATTAGTA
>NZ_JBFGYC010000471.1:0-3166 GCF_041587635.1 Pontibacterium sp.
CCCCTTGGGTATTACGGCAAAGTACTTCCTTGATTGTGAACCTTCCCGAAAACCAGAGTCGCCACAGGACTTATTTGCACCTTCCTTAAGTGCGTTATTTGCGAGCACGTAAAATAACGAACTTTTTGTTGCTGGCAACCGTTTCGCAATTGCCGAAGAGCTTCTTCAGCGTGATGTGATAACCCAGATGACGGTTACCAATGACCCAGAGCTCTCCTCCTTCGCGTAATACGGCGCGGGATTCTCGAAACATCTGATTGGCGATGTGAGTGCCTACGACCGTCTGCTGATGAAATGGCGGATTATTTAACACCAGATCAGCACTGTTGCGTGGCACGCCTTGCAAACAATCTGTCGTAGAGAAGCGTGCGGTGCGAGTGTCGCTAAACGCTGTTTCGAAATTGAGCTTAGCGGACGCCACCGCCATAAAAGACTCGTCTACAAATGTCAGCTCAGCCGCCGGGTTTTTTTCGGCTGCCATCAGACCGACAACGCCATTACCACAGCCGAGATCGACGATCTGCTGATAGCGATCATCCGTGGGCAGGTGGCTGAGGAAAAAACGCGTACCTATATCTAAACTGTCGCGGGAGAAAACACCGGCGTGGTTATAGATCCGATGTACGCTGTTTTCCAAAACGTAGCTGGATGGATAAGGGGATGCTGCGGGTGTGATGTTGCAATCCACTTGGGGGAAAATAAGCCGCGCTTTTTTCCGGGCCAAAGATGTATGGGTTTCGCCGATCAGCTTCTCAAACAGTTTAAGCGTTGATGTATGAATTCCTTTCACCATACCACCCGCAATAACGCGGCTACCCTCTTTCAGGTGAGACCTTAAACGGTGGAGCTGGTCTTCAAGCATCGCCAGACTTTTTGGCACTTTGATCAACACAAGGTCAAACTGATCTTCGGGGGCTGAGAGGCTATCCAGCAAATTGATTTGATCTGCTGGAATATTGTTGTCGCTAAGGTTCCCTCTAATACCTGCATGCGCCAACCAGGAATCTGAGATCACGGTCGGACGGTATTGATGCAAAGCAACCGCGAGACTACCGAATTGATCGTTAAGCACTAATATCCGGCAACCATCGTTGAGCAGATGTTCGTCAGCGACCTGTTGCAAAAGGTACTCATCGGCGGCATCCCAGGCCCTTAGTTTTTCCTGTTTACGGCGGGGAAAACGGCTTAGCTGAAATTGTCCCTGAGGGACGGATAAAATTTCCATCTGCGGTGCTACCGGTCATCAAAATTTAGTCGGCGAGTTTAGCACATCATGGGATTTTTCGACGCGTGAGTGGATGAGTGGGTAGAGGGTGAAAGGCGTGAAAATATCTCATAGTAATAAAAATCTAATTTTTTATGCCTTGTGGCATAATCGCGTTCTTGTGGTGTCTATTAAGGGATCGGTTTTAGGGGTCAGGGATGAGGGGGAAGGTTTCTTTTCGAGTATTGCCTGTTGCATCGATTCATTAAACGATCGTCAGATTTTTTGCTGAGCGATTTTGTTCGTACACGCCTATTTTTACTGGCTGCCGTCGCTTGTGTGCTGGTCTGGATTCTTGACCCCTTAGTGGATGTGTTCATCGTGGGTGAAGGTTCCATTTTTGAGCAACTGATCACGCCGTCTGCCACAGAACTCTACTTCCGCTCGTTTTTCTCGCTGCTGATTATTGGTGGGGCTGTTGTCCTGCGGATGATTCTATTACGTTACCGATATCAGAATATGGAGCTGAAAGAACAGCGTGCGATGATGAAGCGAATCATCGATTCTGATCCTGAGTGCATTAAAACCGTGGCGGCAGACGGGGAATTGCTGGATATGAATCCGGCCGGTTTGAAAATTGTCGAAGCCGATTCCATTGAGCAGGTGCGTTACGCCAATGTGTATGACCTGATTGCAGACGATGATCGCGCTGACTACATCGCATTCAATGAACGGGTATTCAAAGGTGAGTCCGGCATCATGGAATATGATGTAATGGGATTGAAGGGCGCGCGTAAACGGGTCGAAACCCATGCCGTGCCGTTGCTGGATGAAGACGGGCGGGTATCCGCACATCTGGCAGTGACCCGTGACATCACTGAATTCAAACGTTCGCAGGAAGAACTGAAAAAATTCTCCGTAGCAGTAGAGCAGTGTGCCAGTGTGGTCATGATTACCGATGCTGACGCCTGTCTGACGTATGTTAATCCCCGCTTTACCCATGTGACGGGTTTCAGTGCTGAAGAAGTACTGGGGCAAACGCCACGTATTTTACGTTCGGGAAAACACTCGGAATCCTTCTACGCTCAACTCTGGCACCGTATCTCCAATGGCCGCGAGTGGCGCGGAAAGATGCAGAATCGCCGCAAAAGCGGAGAACTGTATTGGGCGATGGTGGTAATTTCTCCGCTGAAAGATGAGAGCGGAAAAATTACCCAGTACCTATGCACACAGGAAGATATCACCAGCTCCCATCTACTCAGTGAACAGTTGGATCATCAGGCCCGTCATTGCATGCTCACAGGCCTGATTAATCGCTATGAATTTGAACAACGATTAGATGTGATGCTCAAAGGCGTGCGCCGAGCGGGCACTCAGCACGCTGTATTTTTCCTCGATATCGACCAGTTTAAAGTGATCAACGATAGTTGCGGGCATATGGCCGGAGATCAACTGTTGCGTCAAATTGGTGGTTTGATTCAGTCTCATGTTCGTCGAAACGATTCGGTTTCACGTCTGGGTGGCGATGAGTTTGCGGTCTTGCTTGAGCTGTGTACCCCTCAAGAGGCGGTCCGTGTTGCTGAAAAGTTGCGCTCGGCGGTGGAGGACAGCGTGTTTGGCTGGGGGGAGAATATTTTCCGGATTACGGTCAGCATCGGTGTGGTATGTATTGATGATCACTCGCCGGAAATCGCCGAGGTGATGAGTTGCGCCGATACGTCCTGTTATATGGCTAAAGAGCTGGGACGGAATCGGGTTCAGTTCTATCAGGACGATGAAACCTCACAGCGCCGTCAGGACGAAGCGCAATGGGTCAGTCGCATTCATGAAGGCATTGAGCACAACCGGTTCTGTTTATATGTGCAGGATATTGTTGGCTTACAACAGGAAGATCTGCGGCATTACGAGGTGTTGATCCGTTATCAGGATGAGCACGGTCAGTTGATTCCTCCGGGTGCATTC
>NZ_JBFGYC010000472.1:0-3164 GCF_041587635.1 Pontibacterium sp.
GAGGCATAATTCTGCCAGATCAATTTATTCCTTTAGCGGAACAATCTGGCTTGATAACGTCATTGGGTGAGTGGGTATTTCAAACTGGGTTGAAACAAGCAGCACAAATGCAAAGACATTTTGGAGCAAGATTTTATACAGCTTTCAACCTTTCTATGGCGCAATTCGTATCGTGCTCACATATAGGATGGCTCATTGATAAGTTAGGATCCAGTAATGCAAACATTACTATTGAACTAACCGAGAGCTTAAAATTTATTGACAATGCAGAATACAGATCGATACTTGACTCAATCAAAAAGAGCGGCTGCAAAATTGCTTTAGATGATTTTGGGACAGGGCAGTCCTCTTTAAGTTACATTAAGCAAGTACCAGTCGATATAGTGAAAATAGATAGATCGTTTGTACGTGACATCAGTATCGATCATAATGATTCTGAGCTGGTGCTAGCTATTATCCAGATGGCAAAAGCTTTTAACCTGACAACTATCGCTGAGGGCGTTGAAACCTATGAGCAGCTTGATTTTTTAAAAGCGCATGGTTGCCAGTATGCACAAGGATTCTTATTTGGAAAAGCGCTGCCGTTTAATGAATTTTTAAAGTTTTCTGAAAGCTTTGGTTTTCAGGAGATGGTTTTTGAATGAGGTGAATTGATTCAGACTTAATCTGACACCCGTCTTGAAGAAGGAAGGGTTACCGAGTTTGATGAATGAGGCCAAACGAACATCAAAGCCAAAAGGTAACCCCATGATTCAGAGTGACGAACGCATCATCAAACACAAACTCGGTTTGCTCAATTTGGCAGAGGAGCTTGGCAATGTATCCAAGGCCTGCTAGGTGATGGGCTTGTCACGTGATACCTTTTACCGCTACAAAACTGCTGTCGAGGACGGTGGTGTAACGCACTGTTCGATAAATGCCGACGCAAACCGAACCTCAAGAATCGAGCGGATGAACAGGTTGAAGAAGCTGTTGTTCTTATGCCATTGATCAGCCTGCTCATGGCCAAGTACGAGTCAGTAATGAGTTACCCAAGCGTGGCGCCTTTGTATCTGCCAGTGGTGTAAGAAGCATCTGGCTCAGGCATCAGCTTGGTAACTTCAAACAACATCTCGCTGCTTTGGAGGCCCGCGTTGCTGAAGAAGGCCTCATCCTCTCCGAAGCTCAAATTACTGCTCTGGAACGCAAACAGCAGGACGATGTCGCTGCGGGAGAGATGGAGGCTGCCCATCCAGGGTATCTCAGTTCGCAAGATACGTTCTACGTACGCACACTGAAAGGCGTAGGCAGGGTCTATCAGTAGACCTTCGTGGATACATATTCCAAGGTTGCTTGCAGATAAGTCCGGATTCCGGCATCAGCTTACGCACTTTATATCGACCTATTTCGATACCTTCGGTTTGCAGCATCTCTGTAATCGTGCGGCTATCTGCAGAGCTTCGGCTTTCTTTAAATATCGTATTAACCCGAGCTTTCAGATCAAGTCTGACGGCGTCGATCACCGCTTTTTTCCGTTTGTAGCTGTAATAGGCAGAGCGTGTCACATCAAATACATTACAGACCAGTACTTTCTTGCTCACTTATCTGGTCTATCAGCGAGAACGACTCAGTTGGTTGAAACACCTAAACGGTGCGCTACTGTATATGCAGACTTCAGAGTAGAAGTCTGCATATACAAAACAGGTACTTAACAAGTTTGATTAAAACATCATAACTCTTACTTTATGGGCGTGACTTTTCTACTTTCCCATGATAGCGTCAAAGAGTCGCAATCCGACCAGGATTGTTTACCAAAATAATATAGATCCTCGCATAAGGGGCTAATTGGAACTTGGTAAGCTTCAAAAATTGGATATAACCAACCAGGCATCATTAGAGGGCGGTTAACTATGAGAAGCAATCAACATCCATCGATGAATGGACCAACAAAGGAATGGGAAGACCAAGAAGAGTTTAGGAAAGTACTCTTCCACGACGACAAAGCAACCCTACTCGAACAGCTGGAAGCTTTTGAATTAACATGGAGAATCATCAAAAACGGCATGCTCGAAGAGCATTAAGCTTGGATCACTACGAATAGGTCAAAAAAACAAGCGTATGCCCCGAAATAAAGGACCATTACCCTCGTAATGTGTTAACTAACCCATTCGCCACCGGGGCATACTTCTACTTCCTCCTATCCCCATCAAATGAGCTCTTCACACGGAAGAGATTTCTTCTTTAACTACAGCCTCCAATCTATCCGCGAAACACACGAAATTCACCATAAATGGTCGGATGCAACAATGAGAAAAGGTACATATCAAACTTTAAGGCATAAAGCTTGAATGAAGACCTGCTTAAAATATTATAAATTTATATTATGCATTGGGATAAACCACATAAATACTTTTCAGAGCTGGTTCACACCCTTCCAATACCTGAACAAGCGCCCCCTCCTGTAACAACCGATGCACTAATGGATACGGGACAAGCGCAACCCCCATACTGCTGGTGAGTGCTTTAACCGCCAGCTGCATATTACCCACGGCGTATCGCCCTTTGACCGGAATCGTGACCTCTCCTTTTTCTGTTCGCAATTGCCAATGTTGATTGGTCAGACTCGTCCCCATGATGACACAATCGTGTTGAGACAGTTCCTTCGCAGATTCAGGCCGGCCAGCCCGGGCCAGATAGTCGGACTGGCACACAAGATACTTCGCTTTGGTCCGATGCGACGGGCGACGAGGCTAGAACCCTCTAGTTCGCCCGAGCGAAATGCGATGTCTATGCGCTCATCAAGTAGATCAACGTATTGGTCGGTCACACAGGGGCAAAGAGATGAATCGCGCAGTCATAGAGATCATAAACGGCCATCAACATGGCCCGGTTACCCGCTTTGTTAGCGTGTACAACGTGGAACAACTGAATCAGTTTGTTCTGTGGGACCACTTTCATGCCGATGCCCATATCGTCGGTAGCAACAAGTGATGTCTGGAGATCAGAAACGGCTGGTTCAGCTACCGCTGGACACAGATTTTTGAGATGGGTGATACCCCATCCAGCTCCACGGTCATGAAAGCCCGCAAAACCTCCGACAATTCACTGGCACTATTTACCCCTGCGCCTGTTGATGAAGTTGTGGCCAAGATACTGGAAGAGAAACCGGATGTGGTGTTTGCACC
>NZ_JBFGYC010000473.1:0-3156 GCF_041587635.1 Pontibacterium sp.
GTTCTTTCCCCAGCATCTTAACCACGCGATCGGATTGCAATCCTGCGCACGCCACCAGATAACGAGCCTGGAAGCGTCCCTGATTAGTATATGCAGTGACCCGATCAACAAATTCTTCCAGGTTATCTACGTGGGTGTGAAAGTTCACCTGCCCACCTTTTGCCACCACCAGCTCAGCCATCTTATTGGTAATTTCACGATAGCTGACAATACCGGTGGAAGGCACGTAAATCGCACCGACCCCGGTTATCGCGGGTTCTCTGGCTTTCAGTTGCTGCTGATCGAGCACCTCAATCTCTAACTCATTCTGAGCACAGCGTTCGATCAGGGCCTGCATCCGCTCCAACTCCTGAGCATCCGTAGCCACTAACAGCTTTCCGCACTGATCATAATGAATACCATGTTCATCACAGAACGCTTTAGTGGCCTGATTTCCAGCCTTACAAAACTGCGCTTTCAGGCTGCCCGGTTTGTAATACACCCCCGCATGAATCACACCGGAGTTACGGCCCGTCTGATGCTGTGCCGGGGATGACTCCTTTTCAAGCACAACCACAGAACAACCCGGATAGGCATCTTGTAACTGCATTGCCGTAGACATCCCAAGGATACCGCCACCAATCACCATAAAGTCATAGATTGGCTTCTTCTGTGTTTGTCTTGTAGTCACTGGAACTCCTCGTGTCCTTGGGGTCATATCGCGAGCTGGGCTATATGTTCAGCCACCGGCTGCATCAATAGGTAATCCTTCAGATCAATCAGCTTCTGTGCCAATGAATCCAAGGTTAAGCCCCACTTGCGGGGGGCATTTCATGCCCGATCGCCGATCGAGCAGCCACCTTACCAAAGGGGTATTTTTTTTCCAGTTACTAAGTGGCCTGTGCCATAATATTGGGCTTTCTCACCCTGTTTGTACGGATCACATCATGAGCGACTCAACGCAAATCATCGCCTACCAAGGCCAGCCCGGCGCGTATTCTCACCTATCTTGCACCCGTGTTTTTCCGAACATGGAAGCCTTTGCCTGTGAAACTTTTGTCGAGGCAATGTTTATGGTGGAAGACGGTAAAGCTGATCTGGCGATGATTCCGCTGGAAAACTCCACCGCCGGTCGCGTGGAAGAGATCTATCGCCTGATGCCCAAAACCCAGCTGCATATCGTGGGGGAGCATTTTGAGCCGGTAAACCACTGTCTGCTTGGCCTGCCCGGCACGCAACTGGACGAATTGAAAACCGTCTCGTCTCACCCTCAAGCGCTGGCACAGTGTCTAGATCACATTAAAGAATTAGGGCTGGAGCCAATTGCCAGCCTGGATACTGCGGGTTCCGCCTCTGCGTTACCTAAAGCCGGGAAAAAGCAATTCGCTGCTATTGCGTCTAGTCTTGCCGCAGATCTGTATGGTCTTGAAGTATTACGCGAGAATTTTCAGGATAAAGATGGCAACACCACCCGCTTTTTGATCCTGTCACGCGACAAGTTTGTGCCTGAGTTTGATCCGACCACCAAATACATCACCACCATCATGTTCACGGTACGCAACATCCCCGCCGCGCTGTATAAAGCGCTGGGCGGATTCAGTACCAATGGCGTAAACATGGTGAAACTGGAAAGCTACATGGCGTCCGACACAATGACCGCAACCAGCTTCCATCTGGATGTAGAAGGCCATCCTAATGAGAAGTCGATGCAGTACGCCCTGCAGGAGCTGGACTTCTTTGCGCGCGATGTCCGCATCATGGGTACCTATGATGCTCACCCGTTCCGCTATGAAGAAGATGTTATTGTCGAGTGAGCAACTGCAAAAAAAATGCTGCCAAAAAGACAAAAAGCCTTTGATTTGTAGACCAAAGTACAGTGTTGCGGTGCAGCATTAGCCTCCATACTGAATGGGTGGTTAGTGCTCTTTCTTCGATGGACACTCATCCGCATCCCATCTTCTAACTTCGTCCACTCGCGGAGTTAACACAGATTCTGTCCCTCCCTCCCGCTAGGGAGTGAGGGGCCTTTTTATGACCGTCCTATTAATTTTCTTTTTCCACCTATCGATTCACTGGACATCATCACATATGAAAAATAATATATGTGAAAATTCGTATATATGCGCAGTATAAAAAACTATCTGAATCGATAACAATGCGCGCTCAACCCGGTATTTGGAGACATCGCCATGGGCATCAAAGTAGGTATTAACGGTTTTGGACGTATGGGACGTCTCGCTTTGCGCGCAGGCTGGGATTACCCCGAACTCGAATTCGTTCAGATCAACGATCCGGAAGGTGATGCAGCAACCTTTGCCCACTTACTTAAATTCGACTCCATACACGGCATCTGGCCGCACAATGTGTCAGAGGAAAACGGTAAGATCTGCATCGACTCCCACTCGCTGACATTCAGCAGCAACAAAGGGATTTCAGATACCGATTGGTCCGGCTGCGATCTGGTCATCGAAGCCAGTGGTAAATTTAAGTCTGTAGATGTATTAAACCGCTATCTGGAACAAGGCGTAAAACGGGTGCTGGTCACCGCCCCGGTCAAAGAAGACGGCGCATTGAATCTGGTCATGGGTATTAATCACGACCTTTTTGATCCGACCCAGAACCGCATTGTAACCGCCGCATCCTGCACGACAAACTGCCTGGCACCGGTCATCAAAGTTGTGCATGAAAAATTGGGCATCCGTCACGGCTCGATGACCACGATTCACGACATCACCAATACCCAGACCATTCTGGATGCGCCGCATAAAGATCTGCGCCGTGCACGCGCCTGCGGTATGAGCCTGATCCCAACCACGACAGGATCGGCAAAAGCTATCACTGAAATATTCCCCGACCTGAAAGGTCGTCTTAACGGTCACGCCGTGCGAATCCCTCTCGCTAATGCGTCACTGACCGACATGGTGTTTGAGCTGAAGCGCGAGACTACCATCGAAGAAGTAAACACGCTGTTTAAAGATGCAGCAGAAAATGAACTCGAAGGTGTACTCGGCTACGAAGAGCGCCCTCTGGTATCAATCGATTACCGCACAGATCCTCGTTCCAGTATCGTTGATGCGCTTTCCACCATGGTGGTGAATGGAACTCAACTGAAAATCTATGCGTGGTACGACAACGAATGGGGTTATGTAAATCGCACCGTTGAACTGGCCAAATACA
>NZ_JBFGYC010000474.1:0-3153 GCF_041587635.1 Pontibacterium sp.
CTGGATGCTGAAGCGTTCAGCTGGGCTAACCGCCTGTGCGATAACAGCACTGAAGTCACCGCACTGGAAGTTAGCTTTGGCGGATTGATTCTGGAAGCTCAGATCAACACCCGCATTGCCGTGACCGGTGCTGAACTGCCGTTGAGCATCAACGGTCAGGCAAAAGAGCAATGGCGCAGTCACGCCGTTAATGCCGGTGATGTGATCGAACTGGGTTATGCCACTGCTGGTTGCCGCGCGTATCTGGCGGTTGCAGGTGGTTTCCATATCGAGCATAGCTTTGGCAGTGCCGCGACAGTTACCCGTGAATCCATTGGTGGATTGAACGGTGGCAAGCTGGCCCCCAATGATTTTCTGCCGTGCACCGCTGCATCGGCGAACGGTTGTCTGGTCCTGCCGGAACAGCACCGTCCGACCTATGACAAACGTGCACATCTGCGTGTGATTCAGGGTTATCAGAAGCACGCGTTTACTGATCTGCAAATGGCGCGCTTTTTCAGCAGCGAATACCAGACTACCGATCGCAGCGATCGTATGGGGTATCGCGTGAGCGGACCTGAGATCAAACCTTCACTGGACGGCATCCTGTCCGAAGGGATCTGTCACGGTGCGATTCAGGTACCGGCGGACGGCCAGCCGATCATCCTGCTGAACGACCGTCAGACGATTGGTGGTTACCCGAAACTGGGTTCCATGTTGTCGTTGGATACCGCCAAACTGGCGCAGATGACGCCGGGCGCAACACTGACATTTGAAGCCATCACCATTGATGATGCCCACAATTTGCACCTGCTGACCAAACGCCGCAATGCGGTGATTGAACCGCTGGCCTGCTAAGAATAATAACTGGAGTACCTTCGTGAATATGAAACAGGAAATTACCCCCCAGTCCCAGATGCAAGAAGCGATGAAGCTTAGCCTGGCGATTGAAGAACTGTTGGTATCCCGTGACCTTCGTGGCATGAAAACGGTGCAGGGCATGATGTTGCCGGGTTACTGCTTGCGTGCAGCGATGATGATGCAGCAATGCACCGGTACGGTATTGATTGGTACTGGTTTCCCTGTGGCAGGTACGTTTGAGACTGATGGCCCTGTGGGTGCGATCTCTTTGTACCGTGCATTCGAAGCCTGCGGTGCCACACCCATCATGGTGTGTGGTGATCCACTGGCAAGTGCGCTAGAAGCGGATTACCGTATTCAGAAATTGCCTGTTGGTGAAATGAGCACTGAAGAACGTCTTCGCGCTGCAGATGAAATTCTGGAGAAACATGCCCCACAGCTGGTGATCTCGATTGAGCGTCCGGGGCAGGCGGCAGATGAAGGTTATTACAACATGCGCGGTGAATCGATCACTCCGCACGCGGCCAGCTTCGACGAGATTATGAAAGAAGCCGGTTGCCCATCCATTGCGATTGGTGACGGTGGTAACGAAATCGGCATGGGTAATGTTCGCCCGGCGCTGCGTTCTCTGGATATTACGCCAGCAGTGACCCGTTGCAGCGAACTGGTTGTCGCCGATGTATCCAACTGGGGGGGGCACGCACTGGTGTCCCTGATGGGTTGGTTGGAAGGTAAAGACCTGCTGGCTGATTTCGACAACGTTGCGATTCTGCAGTACCTGTCTGAACGTGGCAGTGTTGACGGTGTCACCCGTGACAACACCCTGACAGAAGACAGCCTGCCTGCCGCCGATGGCGAAGCGATGTTGCTGGAACTGCGTAAGTTAACTGGATTTGCATGATTAATTGCATGCACTCCGTTCTGCGGAGTGCGTGATTAAGTTTATCGATAGGGTGGTGAAGTGAGGGGACTCACGGTTTGAAGCCACCGATGGTTTGGAGTTTGTTATGAGTATTGTTTATTTAAACGGATCCTACATGCCAATGGACGAAGCGAAGATCTCGCCGATGGACCGTGGCTTTTTGTTTGGTGATGGCATCTATGAGGTGATCCCTTCTTACGATGGCAAACTGGTTGGTTTCGCTCCGCACATCAAGCGTATGGATCAGGGTATGGACCTGATCGGCATTAAATTTGGCTACTCTCAGGCTGACTGGCGTGAAGTATGCGAAAACCTGATTGAAAAGAACGGCGGCGGCAACCTGGGTATCTACCTGCACGTGTCCCGCGGTACTGATAGCAAGCGTTTCCACGCGTACCCAGAAGATGTAGAAGCGACTGTATTTGCATTCGTATTCGAGATTCCTGCTGCGCCTGTTGCTGATAAAGCCGTTGATAAAGCATACAAAGTATCCAGCACTGAAGATCTGCGCTGGAAACGTTGCAACATCAAATCGACTGCACTGCTGGGCAACGTTATGCACTTCCAGCAGGGTTATGAGTCTGGCAACAACGAAATCATCTTGTACAACGCTGACGGCGAAATGACCGAAGGTAGTGCATGCAACGCTTACATCGTTAAAGATGGCGTTGTGATCACGCCTCCGCTGGATCACCAGATCCTGCCGGGTATCACCCGTCTGATGCTGCTGGATATCCTGGCGAAAGATGGCTCTATCAAAGTTGAAGAGCGCATCGTCACTATGGATGAAGTTCGCAACGCGGACGAAATCTGGCTGACCAGCTCCAGTAAAGAGATCGCTCCTGTTGTAGAACTGGACGGCCAGCCTGTAGGCGACGGTCAGATCGGTGCAACTTGGGAAAAAGCTCAGGCTCTGTACTCTGCTGGTAAGTACAACTACTAAGCACGTCGATTAATCGACATGGCGAATTCGGATGACAGCCTTACCGGGCTGTTATCTGTCCCTTCTTACCTTACAAATGGTAAGACCCAGCGTTTATTTTCGGCTTCGGGTGGCGTTGCGCAGATCCACCAGTCATTCGAAGTACAGCTAAACGTGCTCGCTCAAACGGTTTATGGATGAACCGCACTCATATAGAGGGGCTTTTATAGCCCCTCTTTTTTTATCTGTTTTTTGGGACATGCAGTCTATTCATCGTGCAGTTTTGAAAATACACTCCCGTGTAGGGTTGGCGCTTCGTTATCGAAGGTAGTCAGTCCGCAGACAGGTGTATCAAATATTATTGATGAATGATTGATCTGAATTGCCGGATAGCAACATATCCACGGCTTAGTCGACCTTCTGGCTATCCACGGCATGTTTACACAGTGCTACGATTATATTGACTATA
>NZ_JBFGYC010000475.1:0-3151 GCF_041587635.1 Pontibacterium sp.
CACCGCGGTACCAATAATCGACAGTACCGCCACCAGCAGACGGCTCACAGAGCTGCCAACAAAACGATCTACCGTATCCAGATCAGTGACGAAGTGAGAGGCCACCGCACCGCTACCCAAGGTTTCGTACTCAGCCATCGAGATCCGCTTTAAGCGCTCTAATAAGCCGCTGCGCATGCGGAAAATAACGTCTTTGGAAATGTGGGTAAACTGCCGAGCCTGCCAGACGTTAAGCACCAATGCGATACAGCGCAGAATCACGGTAATCAGCAGCACCGCACCGATATACAACGCCGGACCATGCCAGCTATCGGGCACCATCGGATTGATCGTTTCAACGATGACACCCGGCTGATCCAGTAACACCTCATCCACCAGCAACGGCATCAACAGCGGTAGCGGCACTGAAGCCACCGTCGCCACCAGTGCGATCAGATTCGCCAGTACTAACTGTCGTTTATGCTCCAGTGCTACATCAAAAATGTAGCGCCAGCTGTAATGTTCCACCCTTTCCTGCGCCATATACGTCTTGTCCTGTTTCACCCGTCTAAAGACCTTTCTGACTATTTATACGCAGATAAGGGTTAACGGGATGTACCGCTCATATGTCTATTTAGTTTAGTTTACAACGGCTTGACGACCTGTGCCCGCTTAGGAACAGGTCGTTATAGAAGACAATAGATAACGACAGGAAGGGTACGGTATCAGTACAAACGCAACAGGTTGATATACTCAGCGACAGATTCCGCCCCCGACCTGAACTCCACGCCGACGCGGACCTGATGATGTTCATCATCACTGATCAGCGATACTACCTTACCTTGCAGCTGTCGGTAGGTGTCATCATGTGGAAACAGCACTTCGAAATTCAACGGCTTACCATGTTCCTGCAGATCACGGACTTCTGCGATGGTGGCGTCATCGGATAGCGTTAGCTGACAGCCACAGGCACTGATATCTGAAACCTTGCCATCTTCACTTGCACTGTGACCGTGCAGATAAGCACAAAGCGCACAGCTGAAACGGTGTTCATGACGCTGATATTGACGGTAGATTTCGCGTGGTGCCGTGTATACCTGTAACCGAGCACGCTGCGCAGATACTTCCAGCACCCGGGTTTCGCAGGAGTAGACCACGCCCCGATCGATGGTGCGAATCAGCAGCGTTTGGTTAAACTTGAAGTAAGTGTCGCGTAGGGCCGCAATATCCATCGAGCTACTCTGGTCTTCCGGCATATCAGACACACTGGGTAAACGATCCACCACCAGCACATCGCCAACCGCTTCAACCAATGGCGAGATAAATTTTAGCTTTCCGTCCCGTGAGAGTACTTGCACAACTATCCCTGCGCTTAATCTTGGCAAGTGATGAACCGAGCTTTCGTTGATCTGTTCCATCACATTCACTCCAGCCCATATCTACAACCAGGCGGTTTCTTGTAGGCTTTAGGGACCAGCGAAGTCGTTTCGTACTTATTCGCTGGTCCCTTAGGTTTAGCAACTGCCGATTGTAAACAATGGAACTATCTTGCTGTTTAGCTTGTACTTTTTTGCCAATACACGGATATAAAGCAGGGATACTCAATGCGTTATCACGACCTACTTTTTGATCAGATACTGTGCATAACTATCGATACGCTTTATATTTCAGTGAGATAACCTGCCTGATACGCGAATAGATATACGTGAACAAGCAACTATATATTCACGGCCTCTTTGATCTTCTATTTTTCACTATTGTCCTAATCGCCTGAATATTTCATGAATCTCTATGCGAGAATGTCTACACATAAGGCTCAGCGTGCAAAACTCTACATCCAAAAAATAACGTAGAATCCCATCACGTCCGTTACCCAGACCATTGTTAAAGGGAATGCCAATGAACGATTACAAAAACCCGTGGAAAACGTTGAGTCAGGAAGACCAGTACGATAATCCGTGGATCAATGTCTGTGAGCATCAGGTGGTCAATCCGGCGGGCGGCAACGGGATATACGGCGTTGTCACGTTCAAGAACGAAGCGGTGGGTGTGATCCCGGTTGATGACGAAGGTTATACGTGGCTAGTCGGTCAGTGGCGTTATGCGCTCAATGAATACTCATGGGAGATTCCTGAAGGTGGCAGCCCGGTTGGAGAAGATCCACTCGACTGTGCCCGGCGCGAACTTAAGGAAGAGACCGGTCTGATCGCTGAGCATTACCAACCCCTGCTGACAATGCACCCTTCTAATTCCGTATGTAACGAAATTGCCTACCTGTTTGTCGCCAAAGGGTTACGGCAGGAAGATCACGAACACGAAGACACCGAGGACATTACCATCCGTCGTATACCGCTGGAAGCTGCGATTCAGATGGTATTGGATGGCAAAATTACGGATTCGCTGAGTGTCGCGGGATTGATGAAGCTCGCGCTTCAGCGGGAAGAGTTTGGGGTTTAAATAATCCCGTCGTGTTCATAAAGCTGCCAAGAAAAGCAGTTTTATCTCGTTCCCAAGCTCCGCGTGGGAATGTTTACCGCACTCAGCAGATCTCACCAAGCTGGATTTCAAGCATGTCATACGCCACCGTACGGATTCCCACGGGGGACCATGGGAACCAGTGGATTCAGATTCTCAGAGGAGATCTTTCCATCTTGTTACCACGCTCTGCGTTGGAATGCGTACCGCACCCCGCCAGCATCACCTAGCTTGATTTCATCGTGTCTTCGTCCAGCATATCGTTGACCGTGATGGACAAGGGAACCAGTGGCACTAAGGGCTAATGAATATCGCTACTTATCCTCTGCCGAACGATCAAAGCTGAAATCCGGCAGATCGGCCCGACCGATCATAATCAGCACAAAGCCGCAGGTAAAAAAGAAGAAGGCGGACGCCATATAGCTGGCTGAAATCACATCCTCCATACCCAGTTCCCGCGATTTAATGATCAACATGATCACACAGAGTACCGCGATACCCTCACTGACAATTCCCGATATCAGAGCGGTTTTTTGTAGGAAGCTTTTTTTCCTCATGGAGATCACAGAACTCGTCGACAGATAGGAGCCATGATCATAGCACCCGAGAGGAAGTCACGTTCGCAAATACACTCATCTATTGATGTATATCGAATACAACAATAGATGAGTGTATGTCACAGGGCTTCCAACCTCAG
>NZ_JBFGYC010000476.1:0-3149 GCF_041587635.1 Pontibacterium sp.
ATAATCCGGACCGACAGGAGGATATCCACCCGCTTTCCGGCCAGATCGAGAAAGTATCCACGCATGGTTCGCAACGCCAGATCAGCAACCAGCACCACACCGATCCCAATCGCCAGCATCCACAAGGTTTCAATCGCGTGGTTGGGTACCACACGGTCATACACATTCATAGCAAACAACGGCAATGCCAGTGCAAACAGATTGATAAAAAATGCCGCCAGCAACACATCTCTATAGAGTCCCAGGTTCTCCCCCATAGCACTCCAGAACCAATGGCCTTTTGACGCTTCACTTATATTCGAGGTACGGGAATCAAAACGAAATTTTGGCCGGGCATAGATCACCAACCCGGTGTAACTGTCGCTTAATTGGGAAACAGGAATTTCTTCGACGGTATCGGACAATTCGGGGAAGATGACGTGAGCATGACGTTTATCTTCACTCCATCCCATCAATACACAGGCATCGTCTCCGTCCATCAGTAATACCGCAGGAAGCGCCCGTTCACGCACATGCATCAGCGGCTTACTCAGCACTTTACTGACAAGACCCGCACGTGCAGCCGCCCGCCCAAATAAAAAGGGTGTGAGATGCGCTTGCTCAAGAGGCAATCCCGATACCAGAGACTCACGGTTAACACTCTCACCGTGAAATGCACTCAGGACCAGCAGACACTCAAGCAAAGAATCGATGTCCATCTTTGCGTCCATAGCCACTCCTGTTTAAATGGCCACAGCTCCTCATTCACAAAATGTGACCATCCCTGTCAATCTAGCTGAACATTCGACAGAATATAAAACGTTCACTAAAGAATAATTTTCATACAGAAACTACGCAAAAAACTGGAATAAGTGGCGTTTTCTGCCTGTTTTTCACCCTAATATGCCATCAATAATGGTGAGAATAGTTTTTACACCCCGCGTATCAGTACCCATTAAAAACTGTAAACATACCCTTACAAGTCGCTGATAAGAGACAACTTACCCTTTCCAAAATCAACACAATCCGTTTGAATTCAACAAGCGTTTGCGTCATGGGCAGCACGCATAAAAAAGCCCCGCATATGCAGGGCTGGTATAGAGGATCAATCTATATGATCAATCAACCAATTCAGGTTCAACTATTTGCACCGCGTTAATCGTCTTCAACGGATTACGCATACGTTCGTCCACCAGTGCCCAGCGTTCATTCGCCAGTTTCAGGTTCTTTTCCTTCACATGACCAAAACCTTTAATCTGCAACGGTACGTTCGCGATCTCCACAGCGGTATCCAACGTATCAATTGAAAGCTCACGGATCAGGTTTTCAATCCGGCGACGATACTGCTTGATCAATGCCCGCTCCTCGCGACGCTCGGCACTGTAACCAAACGGATCCATCCAGCTACCACGCACACCTTTAAAGCCAGCAACGATCTGCAAGGCTTTATACATCCAGCCGCCGAACTCCCGCTTTTTCAACTGCCCTGTACGTGGATCTCGTTTTGACAACAATGGCGGAGCCATATGGAACTTCAATGTGAAGTCACCACTGAATTGGCGTTTAATATTCGCCAGCCACGCGCCATCGGTATACAAGCGCGCCACTTCGTACTCATCTTTGTAGGCCATCAGCTTATACAAACTACGCGCCACCGCTTCGGTCAGCCCAGTGCTATCCGGCGCGATTCGCTGCTCTGCCGCACGCACCTGATCCACCAGATAGGTGTACTGAGCGGAGTAGTTTGCACTCTGATACGCCACCAGATCTTTCGCCCGGCGCTTGATCAGTTGATCGACACTTTCTGACATCACCCGCCATTCCGGCGTTGGGAACCCCTGTTCCATCAGCTTTTCGATCTGCGCCGGATCATGGGCCATCAGGCGACCGAGCTTAAAGGCACGCAGGTTGTACGGTACGGCCACGCCATTTTTCTCGATAGCCGCTTCGATGGAGGCCAGTTTCACCGGCAACCAGCCCATCTGACAGGCATAGCCCAACAGCATAATGTTGGCACCAATGGTATCGCCGGTCAGGCGTTGCGCCACATCGGTGGAGTCAAAGAAATGTGCATTGCCGTCACCCGTAAAGCGGGTCAATGCAGCGCGCATATCATCCACAGGGATATGGAAATCACCGTCACGTGTGAAGGCACCGGTCACCGTTTCATGTTCGTTCACCACTGCGCGGGTAAAACCCTGACGCAATCGAGATAATCCTTCATCGCTGGAGCTGGTCACGATATCAGCGCCAATCAGCAGGTTTGCCTGTCCTGTGGATAAACGGGTCGATTTCAGTTCATCAACGGAGTTACCGATCTTCAGATGACAGTACACCGCACCAAATTTCTGCGCCATGCCGGTCAGGTCCAGTACCTGCGAGGCTTTCCCTTCCGCCTGAGCCGCATCACCCATGAGTGAGGAGATGGTGACTACGCCAGTGCCGCCGATACCGCATACCAATGCGCCGAACACCCCATCGGACTCTGCAACCTGGGGTTGTGGCAATGCATCAAACAAGGCATCGGACATCTCTACGCCTTTGCCTTTGGTCAGCTCGCCACCTTCGACGGTCACAAAGCTTGGACAGAAACCGTTCACGCAGGAGAAGTCTTTGTTACACGCGGATTGGTCGATCATCCGTTTACGACCCAACTCGGTTTCCAGTGGCTGCACCGACAAACAGTTCGACGCTTCACCACAATCACCACAGCCTTCACACAGGCGGTAGTTGATGTAGGCGCGTTTGGATGGATCTTCAGCACTGCCGCGTTTACGACGACGGCGCAGCTCCGTGGCACAGGTCTGCTCATAGATCAGCACAGTAACGCCGGAAATCTGCTGCAACTCTTCCTGCACTTTAATCAGGTCATCGCGGTGATAGAGCTGAGTATCTGGAGCAAATTCACTTTTGTTAAATTTGGACGGATCAGCACTCACCACAACAACCTTGGATGCACCTTCCGCTTTCAGTTCATGGGTGATCGCCTGCACGCTCAGCGGACCGTCATGGGGCTGACCACCGGTCATCGCTACGGCATCGTTGAAGAGTATTTTGTAGGTGATGTTCACGCCTGAAGCGATCGCCTGACGAATCGCGTTGGAACCGGAGTGGTAATAGGTCCCATCGCCCAAATTCACAAAGGCATGCTCCTGATCCACAAACGGTGC
>NZ_JBFGYC010000477.1:0-3128 GCF_041587635.1 Pontibacterium sp.
AATATGTGGAGTTCACCACCTTGCATGATCCGGATCAGATGCCCGGACAGCGTTCCCGTTTCAGTACGTTGGAGTGGCCGTATGTGGAGGGCTTGCGTATTGATGAGGCGATGCATCCTTTGACGATGTTGGCGGTGGGCGTATACGGCAATGCAATGCCACCACAGAACGGAGCGCCTCTGCGTTTGGTGGTACCGTGGAAGTACGGTTTTAAGAGTATCAAATCGATTGTAAAAATCCGCCTGACCGACAAGATGCCAAACACCACCTGGAACCTGATGGCGCCGCAAGAATATGGTTTTTACTCCAATGTAAATCCGGCGGTGGATCATCCGCGCTGGAGTCAGGCATCGGAGCGTCGCTTGCCGTCATCACTGTTTAATCCGAATCGGGTTGATACCTTGCCGTTCAACGGTTACGCCGAAGAAGTGGCTGAGCTGTATAAAGGTATGGACCTGAAGAAGTGGTTCTGATCAGGTAGGTCGTTATGGTTAAAGCAAAATCTAAAGCGTTAAGTTATCTTGAGTGGTGGGTGGTTTTCCTGCTGCCATTAGTGCCACTTGGCTGGCTGACGTATAACGCCTGGATTTTCAATCTGGGGGCTGATCCGGCTCAGGAGATTGTGCTGGAAACCGGTATCTGGGCAATCAATCTGTTGTGGATAACTTTGGCGATCACGCCGTTGCGGCGGGTGTTTAAATTGAACTGGCCGCTGCGTTATCGACGCATGATGGGCTTGTATAGTTTGTTCTATGCTGCAGTGCACCTAGTGTCGTTTGCCACGTTTATTCTGGGTTGGCGTTGGGATCTATTGCTTAAGGAGTTGAGTGAACGACCCTATATCGTGGTGGGGGCACTGGGCTTGCTGTTGCTGATCCCTTTGGGAGTGACCTCGACGCGTGGCATGCAGCGTAGGTTGGGACGTTATTGGCTGAAGCTGCACAAGTTGGTCTATCCGATCTCCCTGTTGGTGATGGTGCATATTATCTGGCAAATCCGCTCGGACTTTGGTGAGCAGCTCATGTATGGCTTGATCTTGAGCTTCCTGCTAGGCAGTCGTCTGTATTTCTATCTGCAGAAAAAAACACGGGTCATGCGGGCTGCCCGGGCAGCCTGATTCCCTTTCAGATATTTTGTGCCAGACTGACAAAAGGAGGCGCCGTGATTATCTTGCTGACGGTTCTATTCTGTTCATCCATGTAGTCTGGATCATCATCTAACTTGGCCCTCCGTATGGCAGCCTGAGACCGCTGCCGGGAGGAGTTATGTCGCATAAACCCAATCTTATTCAGATGTTTCTTAGTGTGTTAGCCGCCTGCTTTGGTGTGCAATCTTCACATAATCAGGAACGCGATTTTGCCGCCGGTCATACCTGGGCCTGGATGCTACTCGGCCTTGCTGCCATGGGGCTGTTCGTCGTATTTGTGATCTTTCTCGTGAGCTGGGCGTTATCTATTGGTGGTGCCTGAAAGGTTAAAATGAACTTGCGAAAAATTCAGGACTGCTATACTTCACAAAACCAAGCGGACTGGTAGGAATTTGGGACGGAACTCAGGCGACGATAAAAGCCTGCCGTAATCCTACCGCTACCGACGTTGAAACTGTTGTACAGCGCCATAGTGTGTATTTATAGGATTCGACAGGCTTTTTGCGTGGATGCGAGGGGGCCTGGAGATGAAGATCATAGGATGGGGATTGCCCGCACTGTTTGGTGCATTCGGGCTGATCTTTCCCCTGTCAGCAGTAGCTGAGTGGCAAGTTAACTTAGGGCCGGGTGTGACTGAAATCAGTCGCGCGGTCTACGATCTGCATATGACCATTTTCTGGGTCTGTGTGGCCATTGGCGCCGTTGTCTTCGGTGTCATGCTCTATTCAATCGTTCATCACCGCAAATCCCGCGGTGCCAAAGCGCACAATTTTCATGAAAACACCCTGGTTGAGATTATCTGGACCGTGGTGCCTTTTGTGATCCTTGTTGGCATGGCGGTACCCGCAACGGCCACGCTCATCAAAATGTACGATCAGAGCGAAGCTGAGCTGGATATTCAGGTTACCGGTTACCAGTGGAAATGGCGTTACCAGTATCTGGGTGAAGATATCGATTTCTTCTCTTCCCTTTCGACCCCCCGCGAACAAATTTCCAATGATGAAACCAAAGGTGAGCACTACCTGCTGGAAGTGGATAACGCCATGGTGATTCCGGCTGGGAAGAAGGTCCGCTTACTCTTGACCGCCAATGATGTAATACATTCCTGGTGGGTGCCTGATCTGGCCGTGAAAAAGGATGCGATTCCCGGTTTTATCAATGAGGCCTGGACCATCGCCCCTGAACCCGGCATCTACCGGGGGCAATGCGCGGAACTCTGCGGTAAAGACCACGGCTTTATGCCGATTGTGGTAGATGTGCGCAGCGAAGAGGATTTCAACCAGTGGCTGGTGGAGATGAAACAGGCCAAAGCTCAGGCCAGTGATGCGGCCACGAAAAACTGGACACTGGCTGAGTTGATGACGAAGGGCGAAGAGGTATACAACCGCGCCTGCGCAGCGTGTCATCAACCAAATGGTGAGGGGATTCCAGGTGCATTCCCTGCATTAAAAGGCAGTCCGATGATGGTGGGTGATCCGGCAGCACATATCGATGTTGTGCTCAATGGTAAGAGCGGTACGGCGATGCAGGCCTTCCGCGATCAGCTCAGTGCTGTCGAACTGGCGGCGGTTATTACCTACGAGCGAAATGCTTGGGGTAATACCACGGGTGATCTGGTGAGTCCGGCCCAGATCAACACGTTGAAGCAGTAAAGCATCAGGAGAGTGTAGATGGGTACACTGGAGCAAACTGTTGAGACCGAAGTTCACCACGGTCCTGCCCGCGGTATCTCCCGCTGGTTATACACCACCAACCACAAAGACATCGGTAGCCTGTACCTCTGGTTCAGTTTGCTGATGTTCCTGCTCGGGGGCTGCATGGCTCTGAGTATCCGTGCCGAACTTTTTCAGCCCGGTTTGCAGTTGATGGAACCTAATTTCTTCAACCAGATGACCACCATGCATGGCCTGATCATGGTATTTGGTGCGGTTATGCCCGCGTTTGTGGGGTTGGCGAACTGGATGGTGCCGATGATGATCGG
>NZ_JBFGYC010000478.1:0-3127 GCF_041587635.1 Pontibacterium sp.
ACGGATAATATCCGTGAACAGATGCTCCATCATACTCAACGAAGCAATCGCCTGCGCCCGCAGCTCAGCATGAGCATCGGTTAGCTCGGACAGCGTTTTGATCAGCATACAGACCTGCCCTGCTTCTCCCAGCGTTGGCTCGAACAACACCTGCACAAAGAAACTGCGCAACCCGGCTAAACCACTTGAGTGCTGCGTCAGCTTTTCATCAAGAATACCGGACATGCAGCTCGCGTAGTGCTTTAACGTTTCAGCATACAAGTCCTCTTTGCTACCAAACGCCGCATAAATACTGCCGGGTCGCATATCGACGGCCTGTTGCAAATCCCGCGTTGACGTTGCACGAAAACCCTTCTGCCAGAACAGCAGCATCGCTTTGTGGATCACATCTTCACGGTTGTATTTAGCGATATTTGGCATCGGACTTCCTGCGTTGAACTGTGCACAAATTTTATCTTGATCACTTGATCAATTACAAGTAGCCTTTAACTTGATCACTCGATCAACTTCAACCTCAAAGGACAGAACCGATGAACAACTTTGAAGTCCACACTCAGGAATCTGCACCCGAAAACAGCAAACCGCTGCTGGATAACTCGATCAAAGCCTTTGGCAGCATTCCAAGCTTGCATGGCGTCATGGCTGAATCACCTGAACTGCTTGAGGCATATCAGATGCTGCACAAGCTGTTTCAGGACACATCGCTTAACAAGGAAGAGTTGACCGTGGTCTGGCAGACCATCAACGTCGAGCACGAATGCCATTACTGCGTGCCGGCACACGCAGCGATTGCCAGTATGATGAATGTTGACGACGCCCTGACTCAGGCGCTACGTAATCGAGAGCCACTGGGTGATGCCAAATTACAGGCGCTGCACGATATGACACTGGCGGTTTTACGCAACCGGGGACAGGTTGCAGAAGAGGAAGTCGCTAAGTTTTATGCGGCCGGATATGGCCCGAAACAGCTACTGGAGATTATTCTGGGGATGTCACAGAAGGTGATGAGCAACTACGTGAATCACCTCGCGGATACGCCACTGGACGAGCGGTTCGCCAAATTTGCGTAAGACAACGCCGCACTGAGTTCAGACAGAGGGCAGCAGCCCCCGATAGTCCGCAAGAATACGGTCTGCCTGCTGCCCCGCATTTTTCTCCATGCGCGTGTAATGTGCGATGGTGCGCTCTAAGTATTCTCGATCTGACTCGCGAGATAGATCCCACATCAACGACCCTGCCGCTGCAACCGGCTGATCACTGTGGTTAGACACATGGATCACCTCATAGAATTTCTGCTTGTCTTCTAGCAGCACTTCATCGACCAAGCCATACCCCAGCTCTATAAGCAGGCATCGCAGCTGATAATTCTGGCGCACCGGACACAGTATAAATTCCAACGCGTGATCAGGATGGGCCTCGGTGATCGCCCGCACCATATCCATCGTCAGATCACCGCCCACCCCGGCGATGATAACCAGCTGCTTAGAATCGGGATCAGATAACGTCAGACGAGAAACGTCCTCACAATGCACCTGCCAGCTACAACCGACAAACGCGTCATTCGACTGGCTCTCCAGTTGCGTCTGGATAGCATCGGTTAACGACTCAACCACATCTACAAAGTGCACGGTTTTGGCTGCACCCCGCTTGAGCAACGCCGTACCCAGATAACCATGATCACAACAACAGTCCCAAATGTGGTCGTATGGGGTGGTGATCATCTGGTCGATGTGTTGAAGGCGTTGGCTGAGTTTCAAGAGTCAGATCCGGTCAGAAGAGTTGAAGGCGCCTATCATATCCATGTCCGGCACACAGGCAAATGAGATTTCATACCCGTGATCGAAAATATCAGTGCCGACCCTCTGCACCCTGCCTTATACTCTCGCACGGCCCAAAACGCTGCGCGTCAAACCGCATCAACCAAGACCACTACCATCAAAGGACGACTCGCGTGTCTGAGATCACCACCTATTATCTGGAAATGAAGAACGTCGCCCAGTTAAACGGCAAAGACCAGCCTGATCAACTGAGTGTCGTTGAGGTGGAAAACGATCAGTTCGAACTGAACCGTTTCCTCTACCAGCTTGTTGGTGCCCAATGGCAGTGGACGGACAAACTGGCCCTCTCGGATGACGATTGGAAGCACTACGCCGAAGATAAAAACCTGCGCACCTGGGTTGCCTATTCCCAAGGCGCGATTGCCGGATACTACGAACTGAACAAGCAGGATAACGGTGTCGTCGAGATCGCCTACTTTGGCCTGACGCCACAGTGTATTGGTAAGGGATTTGGAGGTTATCTGCTCACCCATGCAATCAACTCAGCATGGGGATGGGAAGGCACTCAGCGGGTATGGGTACACACCTGCAGCCTGGATCATAAGAGCGCACTTGCGAATTACACAGCACGCGGTTTTGAAATCTACAAAACGGAAACAGAGTAACCGCAATCGCGGGAAACTCCTGCGGAACCCCTCGCACTAATCCACCGCTGTACCAGCCCTTTTTATACACCTCAGGGCGCTGAAGGTAAGCAGATTCCAATTCATCAAGTTGGCTAAAACATACAGCGGTTAGCGGGAAAAGGACTTCACTTCATCCGCTGTTAAATACCGCCACTGCCGCTCCTCCACATCCAGCGCGACCTCACCGATTTGTTCACGATGCAGTGAAACAACACGATTACCCACCGCAGCAAACATCCGCTTAACCTGATGAAACTTGCCCTGCGTGATCGTCAGAAGCACCTCTTTGGGGTTAACCACCTCTAGCGTCGCAGGCAAAGTCAGTTGCTCTTCCCCCTGCAACATCACACCACGCTTAAACTTATCCGCTACATCATCCGCAATCGGTCGCGACAATCCCACTCGATAGACCTTTTCGCACTGCGAATCGGGCGTTGTGATATGGAATGACCAACGCCCGTCATCGGTGATCAACACCAGACCTGTGGTGTCTGCATCCAAACGACCGGCGATATGCAACTCATCCGCACGCTCAATATCCACATACTTAAACAGAGACGGATAAACATCATCCACATTGGCGCAGATCGTCCCGGCGGGCTTGTGCATCAGGAGATAACGAAAGGCACGGGGCTTAAGTGTGTGACCGTTGAATGTGATCTG
>NZ_JBFGYC010000479.1:0-3087 GCF_041587635.1 Pontibacterium sp.
GGTGGCGATGAAAAACTGTTCCGCAAGGGCGTATATTCTGGCGGCGCACTGCAGGGTTACCTGATTGATAAAGCAACCGCTGACAAATACGGCATCAAAAATATTCAGCAACTGAAAGATCCTAAGCTGGCTGAATTGTTTGATTCCAATGGCGATGGTAAAGCAGATCTGTCTGGTTGCAACCCTGGCTGGGGCTGTGAAAAGGTTATCGAGCATCAGCTTGATGAATTCGGTCTGCGTGACACAGTGACCCACAATCAGGGCTCCTACTCTGCAATCATTGCTGATACGATCACCCGCCAGAAAAGCGGAAAGCCTGTTCTGTACTACACTTGGACGCCTTACTGGGTCAGTGGTGTAATGGTGCCGGGTAAAGATGTTACCTGGCTGCAAGTGCCATACTCATCCCTTCCGGGTGGCATGGCTGGTATGAGCACTGAGCTGCCAGATGGCTCAAACTACGGCTTCCAGGTCAACAACCAGCGCATCGTTGCAAACCTGAAGTTTGCACAGGAAAACCCTGCAGCAGCAACCCTGTTTGCAATCATGAAACTGCCTGCAAACGACATTTCTGCGCAGAACCGTCGTATGCGCGATGGCGAAAAGAGTGCACGTGAAATTGAACGCCACGCGGATGGCTGGATTAGAGCACACCAGAAAACATTTGATGGCTGGGTAGAACAGGCTCGTCAAGCTGCTAAATAACGCAAAAACCTATAGTGCCCCGACCGGGGCACTATTTCTCTTTCCCGGTCTTCCAACCAGACACGCCTTGCCGGTGATGCTTTCCACATACCGCGGTGAAATCAGCTATCCGCAGACTATCCCAGCATCAATTTGATACAACGCGATGCTATCTTGCTTCCCTACGGACTAAATAATGGAAAAAAGCCAACAGGTTCTCGTGTTGCTACGGCAGATTATCCGGGCAACCGATCTGCATGATAAACACATCAGCCGCAGCACAGGCCTGACACCACCTCAATTGCTCACCATAAAGACGCTGCGGGAACAGGCACCGATGATCGCAGGCAATTTGGCAAAAGAGATGGGACTGGCCCAAGCGACCATCACCAGTATTCTTGATCGATTAGAAAGGAAAGGCTATATCGTGCGTGCACGCGGCACGGAGGATAAAAGAAAGGTATGGATCGAGTTAACCGAGTCTGGTCTTGAAATACTAAAAGGCTCCCCCACAACGCAGCAGGATATGTTTGTACGTCAGTTTGACGACATGAACACGTGGGAACAGTCGATGATCGTTGCATCCCTTGAACGTATCGCTCACATTCTAAACGCTCAACATATAGATGCTGCACCACTGCTCGATATCGGCCAACTGGACCGCACACTGCGCACAGACGTACCAGCTTACCTGGACGAGAAGAAAGGCTCTTGAGGGCCTATACTTCACTGCCCCCCGCTACCTCTGAGCTTGCTGAGCGCTTACCAGACAACACCGGCAACTCAATATCAAACACAGAACCGCGACCTTCCTCACTGTGCACATTGATCTTACCACCGTGCTCTTTAATAATCCCATAGGCGATGGCTAGCCCCATACCGGTGCCCTGCCCAATAGGCTTTGTTGTATAAAACGGAACAAATATCTCTTTTACAACCTCAGGTGGCATACCACATCCGTTATCTGCAATACGAATATGGATGATTTCATCCTGCACTCCGGAAGAAACGCTGAGAACTGGCTTACTACTGCCAACCAATGCGTGTTTGGCATTCATAATTAGATTGAGGAAGACCTGATTCAGCTGATTGGGATTACAAATAATATTGGGTAGCGGTTGCAAGTCGAGCTTCAATGTCACCGAATTTTTTAACTCTGCGTTGAGCAGTTTCAATGTACTCTTAACACCTTCAAGCAAATCGGCCTCTACATAGTCACTTCCCTGAGTACGTGAGAAACTACGAAGATTTTGCACAATCTCTTTTACACGCTGAATACCTTCAACCGTATCATCAATCAGCCCCGACATATCCTCGCCGAGAAACTCCAGATCTTCTGTTTCTATCAACAGCTCCAACTCGTCCCTGAATTGCTGGGGTATATTGGAATCAGCAACACAGTCCTGATTGAACTTCAGTAACCGTAAGAAGGCTTTTTTATAAACGGGCAAGCTCTCTAGATTACTCAACACAAAAGCCAGAGGATTATTGATTTCATGCGCCACCCCTGCTGACAGAGTGCCCAGTGTCGCCAGCTTTTCATTTTGCATGGTTAATGCTTGCTGTTGCTTTAACTTCTCGTAACTTTCCTCAAGCTTTTGATTTTTGAGATAAAGATCACGCGCCTTATCCTCCAGAAGCTGCTCTGCCTTCAGACGAGCTCTCTTTTCCCGGGCATACGCAACTTCATATGGATTGTCGCTATTAACCATGATCAAACCTTACTACTAGATCACAGTGATCCGATCCTTTATGCATACAGACGGGATGATCTATCTCAATCGGTGTTTTGTAATACTCCGAGGCGCCTCTCATCAAACCTTCCGCAAGAACACAAAGTTTGCGTGGCGATTTATACCGCATAATAAGCTGATCATCACGAATTGTATCGTAGGAAAAGGTTGGCAAGTTTGGATTGTCGTACAGCTTTTGCACCTCGATATGGATAACAGAACCCACGCTAATCAGAAAATCCCGCAGATTATCCGATTGATTCAAAAATACTGGATATCTCGCTGCTAATTGATGAAACATATAAGTACCAAAAGTACTGATAACGTCTGCCATGGGCATCTCTAACTTATCGGCAACCGACTCCACGAGGCCAAACAACTCCTCGTCGGGGTAACTCTCACTGGCGGTATAAACCCCCGTACCTGATACCTGCTCATCCAATATGTCATTCCAGGTCTGCATCCCACATTGGCTGATGACCATATCTTCAAGCACATTGAAAATAACGCCCTTCATCACCTGCTCCTTTTACATAAAAGACACTATATCCTTATACATAACTATCCGCCCGACCAGAAGCTATTTCGTTAAGTCGGTCATCGTTCAACAGAACCTCTGGTGCGAAGCCCAATACCAGGATCTATTTTGTTCAGCAAAGCACTATACCAA
>NZ_JBFGYC010000480.1:0-3077 GCF_041587635.1 Pontibacterium sp.
ACCCGCAAATGGAGAGTCGTTAACCTGGAAGGTCATGGAAACGGTTGGCTCATCAACGCTCAGTGCTGGCAGCGCTTCTACGGATTCCGGGTCACAGATCGTGTCGGAGATGTTCAGCTCATCGATACCAGTGATACAGATGATGTCACCGGCCTGCGCCTGTTCAACCTCAACGCGTTCCAGACCGTGGTAACCCATGATTTTCAGTACACGGCCGGAGCGAATTTTGCCTTCACGGTCGATCACTTTAACCTGGGTATTAGTCTTAACAGTACCGCGGGTTACACGTCCTACACCGATAACACCCATGTAGCTGTTGTAATCCAGCGCAGAGATCTGCATCTGCAGAGGACCGTCGGTATCAACTTTAGGTGCTTCTACGTGTTCAACGATTGCTTCGAACAGTGGCGTCATGTCGTCTGCCAGCTGATCGGGTTCCGGGCCGGCAATACCGTTCAGCGCAGATGCGTAAACGATAGGGAAGTCCAGCTGGTCTTCAGTCGCGCCCAGGCTGTCGAACAGGTCGAATACCTGATCGATGACGTAGTCAGGACGTGCACCCGGACGGTCAACCTTGTTGACTACAACGATCGGGCGCAGGCCCTGATCGAATGCTTTCTGGGTAACGAAGCGAGTTTGTGGCATCGGGCCATCTACAGCGTCAACCAGCAGGCAGACACAATCAACCATGGACAGTACGCGTTCTACTTCACCACCAAAATCGGCGTGTCCCGGTGTGTCCACGATGTTGATGCGGTAATCGTTCCATTTAATGGCAGTGTTTTTCGCCAGAATGGTGATGCCGCGCTCTTTCTCCTGATCGTTGGAGTCCATGATACGCTCGGTGCCTTCATCGCGGCGTCCCAGAGTACCGGACTGGGAGAGTAGCTTATCGACCAGGGTGGTTTTACCGTGGTCAACGTGAGCGATGATCGCAATGTTACGTAAGTTGTTAATGCTAGATGACATTTTAAGTATTCAACCGGGTAATGGAGTGAAATTTGTACACGTAGATGTACCCATCAGAAAAACGAACCCGGCAGTGCAAAGGCTTACCGGGTGTTCATTGTGCGCGCATTATACATGGATTGTGGTGACAGAACCTTATATCGCACGTGCTAATCCTGATTAAGTGTTCATATTGTGAACGGACATCCCTTGATACAGATGAACAAAAGTGGATATCGATGGTTCAAAAAGAAGCACTTTGAAGGTGGTTGGAGTATTATTACGTCGCTACTAAAGCGGAGATATACCGCTAAATCCAGCGGCATGCACTAATTTGGTGCGCAATATGTTTGCGTTGCATTGTTTTGGTGCGGCTCTCATCGGGGCGCTGGTCTGGAATGTCCCAAAAATAAGCACTTACGAGCAAAGTTGTTGTTGGCACGGTCCTTGCTTTTTGAATGGGCAAGTGAAAAATACGCGTTCAGCACTGCATACTGCGAGTCTGGCAATTTCATTAAGTGGAGAAAGCCAAATGTCAGAGAAGACTCTGAATCTGATCAAAGAAAGCGAAGCACGATGGATTGACATGCGCTTCACCGATTCCCACGGTAAAGAGCAGCACGTAACTATCCCTGTTTCCGACATGGGTGATGACTTCTTCGAAGAAGGCAAAATGTTCGATGGTTCTTCCATCGGCGGTTGGAAAGGTATCAACGACTCCGACATGATCCTGATGCCTGATGACAGCGCATCTGTGCTGGATCCATTTGCTGAAGCAACGACTGTTATCGTTCGTTGTGACATCGTTGAGCCGGCAACGGGTCAGGGTTACGAGCGTGATCCACGTTCTGTTGCTAAACGTGCGGAAGAATACCTGAAGTCTACCGGTATTGCTGATACCGCGATGTTTGGTCCTGAGCCAGAGTTCTTTGTCTTTGATGCTGTTAAATGGCACGCAGACATCAGTGGTTGCGGTTACACCATTGAGTCCGAAGAAGCATCTTGGGCTTCCAGTCACAAGATTGAAGGTGGTAACACCGGTCACCGTCCTCGCGTTAAAGGCGGTTACTTCCCAGTACCACCAATCGATTCCCTGCATGACCTGCGTGCCGCTATGTGTGATGCGATGGAAGCGATGGATCTGACGATCGAAGTACACCACCACGAAGTAGCAACTGCTGGTCAGTGTGAGATCGGTGTGGGTCCTAACACTCTGACTAACAAGGCAGATGAAGTACAGATTCTGAAGTACTGCGTACACAACGTGGCGCACGCTTACGGCAAAACTGCTACCTTCATGCCTAAGCCGCTGGTAGGTGACAACGGTTCCGGCATGCACGTTCACATGTCCCTGTCTAAAGACGGTGTTAACCTGTTCGCGGGCGACGCGTATGCGGGTATGTCTGAAACTGCTCTGTACTACATCGGCGGTATCATCAAGCACGCGAAAACACTGAACGCGCTGACCAACTCCTCTACTAACGCTTACAAGCGTCTGGTACCAGGTTTTGAAGCACCAGTAATGCTGGCGTACTCTGCACGTAACCGTTCTGCGTCTATCCGTATCCCATACGTGACTAACCCGAAAGCACGTCGTGTAGAAGCACGTTTCCCGGACCCATCTGCTAACCCATACCTGTGCTTCGCAGCACTGATGATGGCGGGTCTGGACGGTGTTCAGAACAAGATCCACCCTGGCGATGCTGCTGATAAAGACCTGTACGACCTGCCAGCTGAAGAAGCTGCAGAGATCCCACAGGTTGCTGCGTCCCTGGAAGAAGCTCTGGAAGCACTGGAAAACGACCGTGAGTTCCTGACTAAAGGTGGAGTATTCACTGACGACATGCTGGACGCGTTCATTGAACTGAAGCGTGAAGAAGTTGAGAAAGTGAACATGACTACTCACCCAGTAGAATTCGACCTGTACTACTCTGTATAAGGTTTGAACTCGCTGAGTTGAAAAAGCCTCCCTCGGGAGGCTTTTTTTATGCCTGTCTTTTACCGACTGGCGAAAGGTGGGTGCTGAAATTTAGGGCAAAAATCCTGCTATGCACTAAAATGGTGCATGTGGGTTCTGTGTGTTTTCAGCGGTTAGGAAGCGTTGCTGCTGTTCGGGGCATCTTAAGTGC
>NZ_JBFGYC010000481.1:0-3070 GCF_041587635.1 Pontibacterium sp.
AATGGCGTCCCATAGGGGGTTCGAACCCCTGTTACCGCCGTGAAAGGGCGGTGTCCTAGGCCACTAGACGAATGGGACGCATAAAACTCTTTCGAGTCAGATGCTTCGGATGATTATTAAAAACTGACTTTAAATCAGTTAGTTATAAATCAACCCGCTGTATAAATCAGCGTATTGCCTGAAGACGCGCGTATAATACCGCAGGCAGATTTGATGTCAACACTCTTTCTTTCAGTTTTTTGACATCCCTTGAAGTCTATTCCAGTACAGCAACAGATTTCACCTGAACCCAAGCACTTTTACCGGGCGCCAATTGCAACTTATCCACCGAACGCGCTGTAAGTCGAGCCAGTATGGATGTACAGCCTAAAACCTCTCCCTCACCTGCATTTAAGGCCAGCTTTACCATCACCGCACCTGGACGGTCGTTTTCACTGACAGACTGCACCACCGCAGGAAGCACATTCAACATACTTTGATCCTCATACTTACTCAGCGCCACACTGACATCACGTGCCAACACCCGCAAACGTACCGGCTGATCAAGTTGAAAACCTTCATTTGGCAACCACAACTCTCCACCCGGGAAACTTGCACGACACAGATGCCACTCATCATCCAACTCAGACACCGTGGCTTTTAAAACAATTCCTGCATCCTCACCCAACTTAACCGGGAGATCCAAACTTGCCAGCGTCTCACTCAACTCACCAGAAGCCACGACTCTGCCAGCCTCCAACACCACCAGATAATCCGCCAGCCTAGCCACCTCTTCCGGTGAATGCGTCACGTATAACACCGGGATCGACAGTACCTCATGCAGCCGCTCAAGATACGGCATGATCTCCTGCTTACTATTATGATCCAGCGCCGACAGCGGCTCATCCATCAACAGCAGACGCGGACTGGTCAGCAAAGCCCGCGCGATGGCAACACGCTGACGCTCACCACCAGACAATCTATCCGGCATCCGAGTCAGCATCTCTCCCAAGCCAAGCCAAGCAACTGCCTGCTCAAACGTTACCTGACGCTCCCCTTCAGGCACTCTTCGATAGCCATATTCGAGGTTCCGCCTCACCGACAGGTGAGGAAAAAGGCTTGCCTCCTGAAAAACATAAGCAAGAGGACGCTTGTGAACAGGCAGAAAGAGATCAGATGACTGCCAGCACTCACCGTTGATTAGCAGATCCCCCTTCGCTTGATGCAGTCCCGCAACACAACGCAACAGGGTCGTCTTCCCCGACCCCGAATGACCAAAAAGCGCAGTAATCCCCTTGGCTGGCAACCGAAGACTCACATCCAGAGAAAAGGCCTCCAGTTCAGTCTTGAAACACGCAAAGATAGCGTTTTCTTTTTGCCCAATACCCTCTGAGGAATTCACTACTAACGCACTCCTTTGTTGAGGCGACCGTTAATCAGATATAACGTGAGCAAAATAACGAAAGAAAATAGCAGCATCCCGCCCGCTAGCAGATGCGCCTGATCATACTCCAGCGTTTCCACGTGATCATAGATCGCCACCGACAACACCTTCGTCTCCCCGGGTATATTGCCACCGATCATCAATACCACACCAAACTCCCCAACCGTATGGGCAAAAGCCAGCACAGCAGCGGTCATAAATCCTGGGCGCGCCAGCGGTACGGCAACCGTCATAAATCGGTCCCAAGGCGATGCTCTCAGGGTTGCTGCAACTTCCAACATCCTCTCACCCATCGCTTCAAAGGCATTCTGCAATGGCTGAACCACAAATGGCAGAGAGTAGAAAACCGACGCAACAACCAGGCCTGCAAAGGTAAACGGCAGAGTACCCAACCCTAACGACTGAGTTATCTGTCCTACAACGCCTTGCGGCCCCAGCAACAACAACAAATAGAAACCCAAAACCGTAGGCGGAAGCACCAAAGGCAAAGCCACCACGGCAGCCACAGGCTGCTTGAGCCAATGCGATGTGCGCGCCAACCACCATGCAATAGGTGTCCCGATAAACATCAACGTCAGCGTTGTAAACCCTGCCAGCTTCAAAGTAAGCCATACGGGCTGCCAGTCAAACTCCACCCAAGACTCCCAATAAAACGCACAACCCACTCATTTAACCACCACCCCATAACCTGCAGCCTTGATAATACCCTTCGCCTGATCTGACTTAAGATACGCGTGAAAAGCAATCGCTGCCGGATTATCTGCACCAGAATGCAGCAACACAGCTTGCTGTTCTATTGGAGGAACCACTGCCTCTGCAGGAATCCATAAACTACCCTGCTCCCCCTGCCAGCCTTTTACCTGAGACAACGCGACAAACCCCAGCTGCGCATTACCTGTCGCGACAAACTGAAACGTCTGCGCGATGGAATCACCCCGAACAACTCGAGCCTTCACGTCTGACCAAACACCCGCCCCCTGCAGAAACTCTAAAGCCGCCTTACCGTAAGGAGCCGTTTTAGGGTTTGCGATCGCCAGGCGGGGATATGCATTCTGTTTCAGGTACTCAATACCATTGTTCTGATCAAACAAACCCGCCTTTGCACTCCACAGAGCCAGACGACCAAACGCATAAGTCAAACCGGAATCAGGCACGGCCACCCCTTCACGCAATGCTTTTTGTGGCCTCAACGTATCGGCTGCCAAAAAAAGCTCAAACGGTGCTCCATTCTGAATCTGCGCATAAAGCTTACCGGTTGAACCATAACTTACCTTTACCCGATGCCCGCTCTGCTGCTCGAACGGAGGTACAAGCTGGCGCATAACGCTCGTAAAATTTGCAGCGACTGCAACCAATACCTGCTCCGCATGCGCGCTTACGACAGACATAGATAACGCCACCGCAATCACCGCCTGACAGATCCATCGCTTCATACTGACCTCTTTGACTGAACCGACAACATGCCAATCACTATACCGTCAATATTTCGTTATATCCATCCAGACATAACGCTAGCCCCACCAAGAAACAAACAGACATGAAATACTGGAACCCACTAGATTACGACACGCTCTGGATGACCATATCTGACAGCTCAGCCATCTCATCACAGAGCGCCAGGTTTGTTTCCATTTGCTGATAGAGCAC
>NZ_JBFGYC010000482.1:0-3069 GCF_041587635.1 Pontibacterium sp.
CTGAATGCCCTGGCCGATCTGGAGCGTCACATGTTGCTCGACCCGGAGGTCGGCGGCGCGAAAGGCATTCCTGATCTGGTGAAACAGGTCAACCGCCTGCTGCACAACGATGATCCGCGCTGGGCACAGATCCCGAATGATGAGATGTATGTGGGTGGTCTGATGTTCACCTACATGATGTCCAGCCCGATTCCGGGCGCGCTGAAAGAGTTTGTTGATACCGATGAGCGCATCGCTAACCTGGTGTTCTACTACAAGGACCATCAGGGCGAGACCATCCGCCGTGCGATCCATACCGCCAAGCAGTGGATCAACGAGAACGGTGACAAGGTCGAGGGTCTGACCATCCGTCTGGCCGGGGGTACCATCGGTGTCACCGCGTCCATGAACGAAGCGGCCTACGAGACCAACCTGTGGGTACTGCCACTGGTGTTCGTGCTGATCTTCGCCATGGTGATGTTCTTCTACCAGTCACTGATGGCCGGCACCATGATGTTTATGGCGATGCTCTTCGCCACCACACTGACCTACGCCTACATGGGGGTTACCCACATGGGCATCAACATCAACACCGTACCGATCATCGCTGTAGGGGTGGGCGTCGGTATCGATTACTCCATCTACATGATGGACCGCATCCGCACTGAAATGGTGGCCCTGAAAGACCTGAGCGCCGCGGTTAAACGCGCGATCAGTACCACAGGACTGGCGATCAGCTTCACGGCGATCACCCTGATTGCGGGCATCGTGATGTGGGTGCTCCTGTCTGACCTGCGTTTCCAGGCCGATGCTGCGCTGTTGCTGATTGTGATGGTGTTACTCAACGGTGCCGCCGCCATGTTGCTGGTGCCAAGCTGGGTGCTGGTCTTTAAGCCGAAGTTTATCTGCGAAGCCTATGAGGACGAAGACGGCATCATCCATGCCTGAGCCGTTCACACATTGAAGTGACCACATAAGACCAAAAAATCCGAAGGGGTTAATAATAATGACAAAAACAATAACAACGAACGCGAGTCGCCTGGCGCTGGCAGTCGCCGCGGCCACGGCGGCGATGGCTGCACCCACTGTCTCTGCTCAAGAGACTGAAGTGGCGGGTTTTGTTGAGAACGCGACCTACTATCGCGAAACCAAAGGCCTGACCAAATTCCGTAACACCGCCCAGCTGGAGTTCAGTCGTCAGCTGAACGGTGGCAGCTTCTGGGGTGAAGCCTCCGTACACGGTACCCTGCGTGCCACCTACGATGCGGTGTACGACCTGAACGACGACGAGTTCGGCGACGGTGCCGGTGCCCGCGCAGGTGAAGATATCTTCCTGCAGACCACCCTCAATGGCGCCTATATGCCGGTTGCGCATGGCTCCGGTCTGGATGCCTCAACGGTGGACGGCGTATATGGGCTGCTGAACGCGAACCCGGCCGGTATTCCGGGTTTGCCGCCGTTCCCGCCTGCATCCGCGTTTGTGGATAGCTACCCTAACAACCCGTCCACCGGTATGAGAGTGCTGGGTGAAGACCTGCATGATATCGGTGGTGGCGTGGCCTTCGGTGTGCCGGTGCGTCCGTGTGACGTCGACAGCCGCGGCTGTATTGACGGCTATCTGGATGCCGACGAAAGCGATCTGAAGCACCCTGAATTTAATGACCGTCTCGATTTCCTGCGTGAGCTGTATGTGGATGCCACCCACGACTTCGACAATGGTGATCAGCTCAACGTCCGTCTCGGTCGTCAGCAGGTCATCTGGGGCCGTACCGACCTGTTCCGCGTGTTGGATGTGATCAACCCGGTGGATTACAGCCGTCATAACATCTACGACGAGCTGGAAGATATCCGTATCCCAATGTGGATGGTGCAGGCAGAATGGCGCATGGGACCGACCGGTCCGTTCCAGGATCTGAACCTCTCCTCCGTGTGGAACTTCGACAAGTTCCGTCCGAACAATCTGGGTAACTGCTCGGGTGCCTACAATGCACTGGACGCCTCCTGCTTCTTCCGTGGCATGGCTAATCTGTGGGAAAACGGCGGTACGGTGGCGAACTTCGCACCGATCAACGCAGCCGGTCTGCCAGCGGGTCTGGCCCCGATTCTGGGTCCAAATGCCGCTGCAGCGAACGGTATCACCGATCCGGATACCATTGCCGCCATGTCTGATCCGACCATTGCCGGTTATGCCGCGACCAACTTCGGTCCGAACCAGATCGGTATCCGTGATGTGGACCTGCCGGCCTGGAGTCTGAATGACACCCAGCTGGGTGTGAAACTGGAAGGTGTGTACAACGACCTGACGTTCTCCCTGAACGCACTGACCTACCGTTCTCAGATGCCATCCCTGCGCGGTGGTACCACCGTGGATAACAGCGAAAATCCGTTTGTGAAAGGCGATATCGGTCCAACCCCGTACCTGATCGCGTTTGATGTGGTGTTCCCACGTGTGAACCTGATCGGTGGTTCCCTCGACTACTACGCCGAGTCCCTCGATACCGTGTTCCGTGTGGAAGCGGCTTACACCAAAGGTGAAGAGTTCGCCGATACGATGAGTCAGGACCTGTACTCCGAATCGGACGTGTTCCGTTACGTGGTGGGTGCGGATAAAAACGTCTTTATCCCGTTCCTGAACAAAAACCGTGCCTTCCTGTTCTCTGCACAGATCTTTGGTGAAAACCTGCTGGATCACCGCAGCGAGAAAGTCAGCTTAGGGACCCGTGGTTTTGCGCAGTGGAGCCAGAACAACATCGGTACGTTGCTGGTGAAAGGGTGGTGGATGAACGACCGTCTGAGCCCGCAGATCATCATGGCGCATGACTTCCGTGCCGGTAACTCGGTGGCAGCGCCGTCCGTGGAATGGCTGATCGATGACAACTGGAAAGTCACTGCCGGTGCCAACATCAAGTTCGGTCCGGGTGCGAAATCCGCAGACGATTGCCGTTCATGTAACCCATACAACCCATTCACCGCGTATACCGGTGCACCGGAGCATGCAGGTGGCATGTCCGGATCAGCTGGTCTGGGTGGATTTGAGCCAACCGGACGCTTCAAAACCGGCATCCTGGGTATGGCTAATGAAGAAGATGA
>NZ_JBFGYC010000483.1:0-3069 GCF_041587635.1 Pontibacterium sp.
GCATAAGTAGAGAAGCGCTCACCGTTATTGATATCGTAGATATGAATCTGTTCATATTCTCTGATGCCTGAACGCTCGAGCAGTACACTGTCGATTGCGCAAGAACCTTCGTAATGTAGTTCTGCGTGCGTAACAGTTACGCGATGCAATTTGGCCTTCAAGAATGTCTGCAGCATAAACCTAAAACCTGCGTTTGCTTTCCTGCCCCGGATCTGGCTCCGGGTTCCCCCCAATATTGCTTCCCCAACAGATCCGTAGATCCGTTAATGAGAAGCCCTGCTCTATAAAAGTCCCGATACCTTTATAGAGTTCAGTGCACACTGTGCACTGCTCGCCTCACCCATCATAAATTCCAAATATGTGGGTGGCGGTGCGCATGGTACTAAAAACAAAGCCAAAATGAACTAGTCAATTTGGACAGTGATTTATCACACGTACACGCGGTCGCCAATTCTACCACCAAATTTTGAAAAAATAAGGGTAATCCTTAGAATTCTTATGTCGCATTGGTGAAAATTTCACCAACAGATAACGACTAACATTAAACTCATTCAATAAAAGTTGAATTAGACTCAAAGCATCTTGCAACTAATTGATTTAAAATACTGCGTTTCGATTTAACACCGGATAGAAAGCCGTGGCACAAGTAGATAAAACCGCACAGTTGAGCGCTGCCCTGAAAGACCGCATCCTAATTTTGGATGGTGGTATGGGCACCATGATTCAGGACTATAAACTGGAGGAAGAGGATTACCGCGGCGAGCGTTTTGCTGACTGGCACATCGAGGTCAAAGGTAATAACGATCTGCTGGTACTCACACAGCCAAAGATCATCGCTGATATCCACCGCGCCTATCTCGACGCCGGTGCTGACATTATCGAAACCAATACCTTTAACGCGACCACCATTGCGATGGCCGACTATGAGATGGAGTCGTACAGCCGCGAGATCAATGTGGAAGCGGCGCGATTGGCTCGCCAGGTTGCGGATGAAGTCACCGCTCAGACACCGGACAGACCGCGTTACGTTGCCGGTGTATTAGGCCCGACAAACCGCACCTGCTCTATTTCGCCGGATGTTAATGATCCCGCGTACCGCAACGTCACCTTTAATGAGTTGGCTGAAGCCTACACCGAATCTCTGGATGGATTGATTGAGGGTGGTGCTGACATCATCCTGATCGAGACAATCTTCGATACGCTAAACGCAAAGGCGTGTATCTACGCTGTCGAAACCTATTTCGAAGAAAACGACCTGCGTCTGCCTGTCATGATCTCAGGTACGATTACAGACGCTTCAGGTCGTACCCTGTCCGGTCAGACAACCGAAGCCTTCTGGAACTCGGTACGTCACGCTAAACCGATCTCCATTGGTTTGAACTGCGCGCTGGGACCGGATGAATTGCGCCAGTACGTGCAGGAACTGTCCCGCATTGCAGACACCCACGTCTCCGCTCACCCGAACGCCGGTCTGCCTAACGCCTTTGGTGGTTACGATGAAACACCGGCGCAGATGGGCAAAGAGATTGGCGAATGGGCAGAATCAGGTTTCCTGAACATTATTGGTGGTTGCTGTGGCACCACGCCCGATCACATTCGGGCCATGCGCGAAGCCGCACAACAGCATGCACCACGCGTGATCCCTGATATCCCAGTTGCCTGCCGCTTATCCGGTCTTGAGCCGATGCATATTGGCGAAGACACGCTGTTTGTAAACGTGGGTGAGCGAACCAACGTCACCGGCTCGGCGATGTTCAAGCGGCTGATCAAAGAAAACGATTACGAAACTGCACTCAATGTTGCCCGCCAGCAGGTGGAAAACGGTGCTCAGGTGATCGATATCAACATGGATGAGGGCATGCTGGATGCCCACGCAGCCATGGTTCGCTTCCTCAACCTGATCGCCGGTGAGCCAGATATTGCCTGCGTACCGATTATGATCGATTCATCCAAATGGGATGTACTCGAAGCCGGTCTGCAATGCATTCAAGGCAAAGGCGTGGTGAACTCCATCAGCCTCAAAGAAGGTGAAGAGAACTTCATCGAACAAGCTCGCAAGATTCGCCGCTACGGTGCCGCGATGGTCGTTATGGCCTTCGACGAATCCGGACAGGCTGATACCTATGAGCGCAAGATCGAAATCTGTGAACGCTCCTACCGCGTGCTGGTTGATAAGGTTGGCTTCCCACCAGAAGACATCATTTTTGACCCGAACATTTTTGCCGTTGCAACGGGCATCGACGAACACAACAACTACGCGGTCGACTTCATCGAAGCCACCGGTTGGATCAAGCAAAACCTGCCACATGCAAAAGTATCCGGCGGCGTATCCAACGTATCCTTCTCTTTCCGCGGCAACAATCCGGTACGTGAAGCGATCCATTGTGTCTTCCTTTACCATGCCATCCAACAAGGCATGGACATGGGTATCGTCAACGCGGGTCAGCTGGCTATCTATGATGATCTGCCTGCCGAGCTGCGCGAGCTGGTGGAAGATGTTGTACTTAACCGTCGCGACGATGGCACAGAACGCCTGCTTGAAGTCGCAGAAAAATACCGTGGTGACGGTGCTGCACAGGAAGATCCGCAAGCGGCTGAATGGCGCAGCTGGGACGTCAATAAGCGCCTGAGCCATGCACTGGTTAAAGGCATTACCGAGTTTATCGACGAAGATACCGAAGAGTGTCGCCAAAACTACGCGCGTCCGCTCGAAGTTATCGAAGGACCACTGATGGATGGCATGAGCATTGTCGGCGACCTCTTTGGTGCCGGTAAGATGTTCCTGCCTCAGGTTGTTAAGTCTGCGCGTGTTATGAAAAAAGCCGTCGCCTATCTGATGCCTTACATTGAGGAAGAGAAAGCCGGTAGCGAATCTACGTCAAACGGCAAGATCGTCATGGCCACTGTAAAAGGTGACGTCCACGACATCGGTAAAAACATCGTGGGCGTCGTCCTGCAATGTAATAACTACGAGATTGTCGATCTTGGAGTCATGGTTTCAGCCGAAACCATCCTGCGTACGGCCCGCGAAGAGAACGCTGACATCATTGGCCTGTCTGGACTGATCAC
>NZ_JBFGYC010000484.1:0-3067 GCF_041587635.1 Pontibacterium sp.
AGAAAATGAAGGAACCCCATGGCAAGACTCACACTTATGCCATGACAGCGGAAGGGAAGAAGAAGGTTGATCGTTACGCAGAACTGCGCGAAACGTTGCTGACGACGCAGACCAACAGTATTGATCGTGTGGATCAAAAGTTGCTGGAGTCCGCCAAGCTGATCAGTTTACTGACCGGAATTTATGATGAAGCGGGCCGCATATCGGCTACCTATTCCTGTCCGGAAGACTGATACTAAACCGCAGTATGAATGCCACCGGGTTTGTCTTCAGGCCCGGTTAGCAGGGCTGTTCAGCGCTCTGTTACCGACCGTCCCGCCGTAAAAAGACCTTCTGTTCAATAACGAATTATTCAAGTAGTCTAACTGCTTGTATAAGAGTCTGTTGATCGCTGTCCAGAGACAGTGAGTTGATAGCACAGAGACAGCGTATCCCGGTTTGTCGTCGCGGGAGCGCACCCATAATAAGAACAAAATACTGGTATGCAACGTGGCAAAGAAACTAATTGATGACATGAGCTTATACCGCTCATGGCACTTGGCGCGCACAGAACACGACGCGATTACAACAGAATTTGAGTGGGTGATGCTGCGCTTTAACGAAGCCTTTGAACGCTTCTGTTTGCAGCTGGGGAGCACCGTCGGTTTAGGCAGCTTGTCCTACCAGGAACTGATTATCCTGAATGTGATCCGCATGCAGGATCGCCCTAAACCGGTCACGATTATCGCCCGTCTGCTCAACCGTGACGATATCCCAAATATCCAATACAGCCTGCGTAAGCTGGCCGGTCTGGAACTGATTGTCAAAGAGAAAGAGCCGCAGGGTAAAAACTTCAACTACGCGATGACAGACGTGGGTCGCCAGAAGTTAAATCTCTATGCGGAGTTGCGCGGACGTTTGCTGACCGATCAGACCAGCAGCATTGATAAAGTGGATGAGAAGCTGCAGCAGACGGCCCGTCTGATCAGCATGCTGACGGGCATCTATGATGAAGCAGGCCGCATCTCTGCGACCTACTCCAGCGATCTGGCGGACGACTAAACGCTTAAGCGTTCAGCCGTTGCCGCGGTCAGAAAGTGATGGATCTGATCTGAGGTCAGGTCCATTGCCTGCTGGCGAGAGAAGTTACCGCGTGACGTCCCTTCCACACAGATAAACTCGATCCCATCCAGATTCAGAAAGTCAGCGATGGCCTTAAACCAGGGCTGTACCAGATCCATCTCCGAACCCGCAAACACGCCGCCCATCGATACACAGACTAGAGCCCGTTTTCCGGCGCACAGTCCCTGCAGCTCGCCGTCAGCCACTTTGGTAAACGTACGGCCCACTCGCACAATCTGATCCATATACGCCTTCAGCGCCGAAGGAACGTTGAAGTTGTACATGGGTACACCAAAGCAGATCAGATCAGCGGCCATAAACTCAGCGATCAGCTGGTCGCTGAGTACGGTTGCCCGTTTTGCTTGCAGCGATGGACTGGGCGCAAAAAATCCCTCAATGGTATCCGCTGACAGGTGCGGAACCTGAGTTTTAATCAGATCCCGTTCCTCTAGCTGCCCATCGGGATAGACACGGGCAAACTGCTCACGAAACTGCCGGGTCATATTACGGGTGACCGAACTGTTCTGCCGACTGCTGCCATCTATCACCAGAGCACGCATCAGCTGAGCCCTTTTGCTTTAGCCCGTTCCTGAGACATGGTCAGCGCGAGGTCTTCGATCATGTCTTCCTGTCCGCCGACTGTGCCGCGACGGCCCAGTTCAACCAGCAGATCGCGTGCGGTGACGCCGTATTTGGCTTCAGCGCGTTGTGCGAAGAGCAGGAAGGAGGAGTACACCCCGGCGTAACCCAACGTCAGCGCATCGCGATCCACACGGATCGGCTGGTCCATAAACGGCACCACCCGGTCTTCGGCCACATCCATGATCTTGTACAGATCGATACCGTGATCCGCCTGCATCCGTTCCAGCACCGCCACAAAGACCTCCAACGGCGTGTTACCCGCACCGGCACCTAAGCCCGCAACCGAGCCATCGATACGGATCGCACCGGCATCCACCGCCGCCAATGAGTTGGCGATCGCCATGCCCATGTTGTGGTGACCGTGGAAACCGATCTGGGTATTGGGATTAAGTTCAGCACGCAGCAAGCCGATCTTTTCGGTTACTTCATCCGGCAACATGTAACCGGCGGAATCGGTGCAGTAGATGCAGTTAGCACCGTAGGATTCCATCAGGCGCGCCTGCTCCAGAATCTTCTCCGGGGTGGCCATATGCGCCATCATCAGGAAGCCAACAGTGTCCATCTCCAGCTTGGCGGCCAGACCAATATGTTGTTCGGAGACATCGGCTTCGGTGCAATGCGTTGCGACGCGGATGGTGTTGACGCCCAGATCTTTGGCCATGCGCAGGTGATCAACCGTGCCGATCCCCGGCAACAGCAGCGCGGAGACCTTGGCGTTTTTCATCTTCGGAATGACTGCACCGAGATACTCTTCGTCGCTGTGCGCTGGGAAACCGTAGTTCACCGAGGTGCCGCCGAGACCGTCACCGTGGGTGACTTCGATCAGTGGCATGCCTGCCTCATCTAGTCCGGTGGCCACATCCACCATCTGATCCAGAGAGATCTGGTGACGTTTGGCATGCATCCCGTCACGCAGACTCATATCGTGAAGGATGACTTTTTTATCTTTCAGATTCATAGGGTTATCCTCCGCTTAACCGCGATTTGGCAGGGTGATGGAACCGTTCGCCGCTTCTTCGGCAAACATCTCAGCGGTGCGCAAACCGGCCGCTGTCATAATGTCCAGATTGCCTGCGTATTTCGGCAGGTAGTCACCCAGACCTTCCACTTCCATAAACATGGAGACACGATTGCCATCGAACACCGGCCCGTTCACCAGGCGATAACCCGGTACGTATTTCTGCACCTCTTTCACCATCGCGTGGACGGATTCAGTGATCGCCGCTTCGTTTGGCGTCTCTTTGGTCAGGCAGTGCACGGTGTCACGCATGATCAGCGGCGGTTCCGCCGGGTTGATAATGATGATCGCCTTGCCTTTATCCGC